>NZ_CP086654.1:2100000-2317571 GCF_020883535.1 Staphylococcus ratti
TAAATCGTTTAATTCTAAAACTGACATTTCTTTAATTGCTTCAATGATTTGCTCTTGATTAGCCATTTTTATATTCCTCCGTTATTTTAAAATTTATTTTTTACGCCATGTAAATGAGATTATTCTGCGTTTTCTTCTTTGCTTTCACCGACAGCTTTAACTGCATAAGCGAAGTTGCGCATTGGTGCTTGTAATACTGATAATAGCATAGAAACAAGACCTTCGTGTGATGGTAAAGAACCCACTGTCTTAACTTGGTCAGCAGAGATAACGTTCCCTTCCATAACACCTGATTTAATTTCTAAAGCTTCGTGTTCTTTTGCGAATCCAGCGATAACTTTAGCTGGTGCAACAACATCTTCAGTTGTGAATGCGATAGCAGTAGGACCTGCTAAAAATTCATCTAAACCTTCGATACCTGCTTTTTCAGCTGCACGACGTAACATTGTGTTTTTGTATACTTTATACTGAACACCTGCTTCACGTAATTGTTTACGTAATTCAGTTACTTCTGCTACTGTTAAACCACGGTAGTCAACAACAACTGTTGAAACTGAACTTTTCAGTTGCTCAGCAATTTCATCAACATGTTGCTTTTTAGCTTCAATAATTCCAGACATTTAGACACCTCCATCAAAATAATTTGGTGCTTTGTAAATTTGTTATACAACAAATAAAAAAGCACTTTTTACCCACAGCAAAAAGTGCTTGAATGTTTATCACGTTCAAGTCAATTTTAGCCTCGGTAGGATCATAGATTAAGTTCTCAAAGAACTCCTACTGTCTTAGGTAAAATATACAACATATATAAATATAACGGCTTTTGTGTAAATAGTCAACCGTTATTTTATTAAATTAATCAAAAATGTAGGAGTCGGGACATTTCTTATCCTAACTCCTAAAATCTATCGTTGCGTTTATGATTAGTTTAATTTAAAGCTAGAAGTATCTACTTTAATACCAGGACCCATAGTTGTTGTTACAGCTACAGACTTGAAGTACGTACCTTTAGCTGAAGATGGTTTCGCTTTCGCTAATACATCTTGTAAAGTTTTGAAGTTGTCCACTAATTTGTCAGTATCGAATGATACTTTACCAATTGAAGCGTGGATAATACCTGCTTTTTCAGCACGGTATTCAACTTTACCTGCTTTAATCTCTTCAACAGCTTTTTTAACGTCCATTGTTACTGTACCTGTTTTAGGGTTAGGCATTAAACCTTTAGGCCCTAATACACGACCTAATTTACCAACTTCGCCCATCATATCTGGTGTTGCTACTACAACATCGAAGTCGAACCAACCTTGTTGGATTTTGTTTACATATTCAGCATCGCCTACGTAGTCAGCACCTGCTGCCTCTGCTTCTGCAATTTTGTCGCCTTTAGCGAACACTAATACACGTTGTGATTTACCAGTACCGTGTGGTAATACTACTGCACCACGGATTTGTTGGTCGTTTTTACGTGTATCAATACCTAAACGGAATGCAACTTCAACAGAAGCATCGAAGTTAGCAACGCTTGTTTCTTTAGCTAAGCTGATTGCTTCTTCTACTGAGTAGAATGCTTGACGATCAACTTTGCTTAGAGCTTCTTGATACTTTTTACCTTTTTTAGCCATAGTTTTTTCCTCCTTTAGTGGTTTTAGCGGAATGTCCTCCCACGTTGGGAGCGGGACAGAAATCTTATTATCTTCAATGATTTCGGCGCCCCGCCCCTCGAGCATAGATAACAGGTAACGTTTAATATGCTATCTATGTTTGTCTTTCATCCGATGGTGTGACACCATATCGAGTATGCATACATTTGAAATGTATGAACAGACATTTATCTTGTTTGCTTTATATGTCGTTATTTACGAGAATTACTCAACGATGATACCCATGCTACGTGCAGTACCTTCTACGATACGCATAGCCGCTTCTTCGTCAGCAGCGTTTAAGTCAGGCATTTTAGTGTTAGCAATTTCACGTACTTGATCTTTAGTTACTGTAGCAACTTTGTTTTTATTTGGCTCACCAGAACCTTTTTCAATACCAGCTGCTTTTTTAAGTAATACTGCTGCAGGTGGTGTTTTAGTGATGAATGTAAATGAACGATCTTCATATACATAAATCTCAACCGGAATAATTAAACCTGCTTGTTCTTGCGTACGTGCGTTGAATTCCTTTGTGAAAGCCATAATGTTCACACCGGCTTGACCTAATGCAGGACCAACTGGTGGTGCTGGGTTTGCTTTACCTGCTGGAATTTGTAACTTAACTACTTTTTCTACTTTTTTAGCCACGATGTGCACCTCCTTGATATCGTGATGTGGTCACAGGGCTCAGTTTTGCCCTCCCACTCATTTAACATTTCGTGACGAAATGTAGCGCTATTTACGCGCGACTTCGTTATTATAACATTTGTAAAATCACTTGACAACAAAAATTTTAGAAGCAAAAAAAGAAATCTAGGAGCGATGTCTCTCTTTTCTTTTTAAATGCAACAAACAAAATAAGGAGCGTAGACATTTCCATGCCTCACTCCTCTACAGCAACAATGAGATTATAATTTTTCGATTTGATCAAATTCAACTTCTACAGGTGTCTCGCGTCCGAACATATCTACAAGCACTGTCAATTTGAACTTATTCGTTTCGATTTCATCAATTTCTCCAACTTGGTTCGCAAATGGCCCAGAAGTAATGCGTACCTGTTCACCAAGTTCAACTTCTACATCAATTGTTTTTTCTTTCATACCCATCTGTTTCAAGATGAAGCGTGCCTCTTCAGGTAATAATGGGTTTGGCTTTGAGCCAGCACCAGCAGAACCAACAAAACCAGTAACGCCCGGCGTGTTACGAACTACATACCAAGATTCGTCTGTCATAATCAATTCCACTAAAACATAGCCAGGGAACGTTTTCTTTGTTTGTTTTTTTGCTTTGCCATCTTTGACTTGTGTTTCCTCTTCTTCTGGAATCACAACTCTAAAAATTTGCTCAGTCATGTTCATAGACTCAACACGCTTTTCTAAATTCTTTTTCACTTTATTTTCGTAACCTGAGTAGGTATGAACGGCATACCAACGTTTAGCCCCTAACTCTTCAGACATGCTGACAACTCCTCATTTCTATTTTATCAATTCAATAATTTGGCCAATACCAATATCTAGACCCCAGAAGAATACTAAGAAAAACATTACTGTAAACACAACGATTGCTGTGTATTTCACAAGTTCCGTCCCGGTTGGCCAACTTGTTTTCTCCATTTCTGATTTAACGCCTTGGAAGAAGTTTTCTTTTTTAGCCATTTGGATTCCCTCCAATTTCAATAGTAATCACGTTTTGAATCTATCACGTCGCACCCGTAATGTGCAGTGGATTATTTCGACTCTTTATGCAATGTGTGCGTCTGACATGTCGCACAGAACTTTTTAAGCTCGAGTCGTGTCGTATGATGGTTTGATTTAGGTACATGATAATTACGATTGCCACACTTTTCGCAGTTGAGTGGTACTTTTTTCACATTAACTCACCTTACTCCTATAATACCAGTTTACTATACATAAGATTGTGTTCAATTGTCAAACAACTTTTGTAGGCTTTAATGGATTTCCTTATTTTGTAATAATCGCCCTTTTAATTTTTTCCTCAAACGATAAATCGCATTGTATACCCGTTTCGCAGGTATGCCAAGTTCGCTTGCAATTTCATTAGGCGTCCATTCTTCAATAAGATACTCCAATATTTCCAACTCGAATTCACTTAATATTTGTGCAGCACGTTTCGTTTCTGCTAAATCTTCCTTTAACATTGAAAAGCCTTGTGTCTTTTTGATGCGCCCCTCATAGTGCATTTCAAACTCTTCTATAAAATGAGTCATCGATGTTTGGTAATAAGCACGTTTGCGTCGATAGTCCATTTTCTTATAAAAAAGCGTTTTATTAATGTAGTGTTCTAATGGCACATCTAAATGAAATTCTGGTTGGCATATTTTTCGATATACTGCCCAAACCGTTTCTTGTACAATATCTTCAAAGTCTTGTGGTGTAATACGGTAATCATTGATACCAACCATTGCACAGCGTCTCACTGTTCTAATGAACTCGTGTAATGCCTCAGGTCGATTCGCTTTGAGATTGAGTACAAAGTTCTTAAAATCAGCTTGTTGTGTGGGCTTTAAACGCAATTAAAATTCCTCGCCTTCACTCGATTTTTATCATCATATCGAGTGTGGCCAATGCAAATCAAGCTCCCATTTCGTTACTTTTCAGTCTCTCCACGTCTAATCTTTTCAAATTCTGATAAGACATCAGCAGACAGTTGAATTCTCGTTCGTGGTTTACGCGCTTCAAATGTAGAAATAGATTGAGAAACGTGTGTTTCATTCTCTTTCAAATCTTTCCACATTTCCCTTGATGACATACGATACGCACCTGTTCCAAAAATTGCATGTTGTTCGCTCATATCACTCGTTACTACAGTAATATGCGTCGTGTACTTATTATAGATATTATGTACATAGCGTTCTATAAAACTATCTGCCGTTTCATTTTCTTTTGTAAATACAACATGCACCCCATGATACACCGTTTCAGTTTGAGGCGTCTCTGTGTCATAAGCATCAAACACACATATGACTTTACCTTTCATATGTGCGTTGTAGTTAGATATCGCAATGAGCAATTGTTCTCGCGCTTCCTCAAGATTCTCTTTAGCATAACGACTTAATTCCGGAGATTGCCCTATCATATTATAGCCATCAATTATTACGTAATAATCTATCATGCGTTTTGGTCACCACCAGGGGCAAGACGTTTACGCAACACTTCATACATTAATAAACTTGCTGCAACAGAGGCATTTAAGCTATTCACGTGGCCAACCATTGGAATTTTAATGTAAAAGTCACACTTTTCTTTTACACGCTTACTCATCCCTTGCCCCTCACTACCAATCACAATAGCTAGTGGCATATCTGCTTGCATGTGACGATAATCCGTTGCATTATTCGCTTCTGCACCAGCAACCCAATACCCCTGTTCTTTAAGTGTATCTATCGTTTGTGAAAGATTCGTCACTCGAATCACAGGGACGTGCTGAATGGCACCTGTAGATGCTTTAGCTACCGTTTGCGTTAAGGCAACAGATCTTCTTTTAGGAATGATAATACCGTCAACACCAGTAGCGTCAGCAGTTCTTAATATTGATCCAAGATTGTGTGGATCTTCAAGACCATCTAATATCATGACCGTCGATAACGCTTCTTTTTGAGCTTGTTTCTCTAAAAACGTTTCTAAAGGTTCATACTCGTATGGTGCTACGTAGGCCGCAACACCTTGATGGGGCGCATTTGAAATTTGGTCTAATTTGGACTTTGGCACTGCTTGGACCACAAGTTTTTGAGATTTTGCAGATTTTAAAATATCTTCAATTTGTTGTTTTTTAACGCCTTCTTGAATGAGCACCTTATTGATAGCATGTCCAGATTGAATGGCTTCTCTTACGGCATGACGTCCCACTATAATTTCTGTTTCCAATTGATTCAACTCCTTTCTTCTACTAATGTAACGATGGTTTCAAGCAATTGTTCCAACCTTGTCGTTTGACCGTCCAAATATAAATATCCTATCACCGCTTCTAACGCAGAGCTTTTTCGATAAGTTTGAATGTCTGTGTTTTTCGCTTTCGTATAACTTTTCGCATTGCGTCCACGTTTTAACACATCATTTTCTTCTTCTGTAAACCACGTATGCTCTATTAATGCTTCTAACGTCACGGCTTGACTTTTAGCTGATACAAAGCGCTTGGCTTCTTGATGTAGCCGATTTGGTTTACTATGTTGTTTCAAAATAATATACGTTCGAACATGTTGATCTAATACCGCATCGCCTACATAAGCTAAAGATAACGGATTTAGAAGTTTGGCATTTGTTGGTTTATCCACGTTTAAACCTCACACCTTGTGGCGTATCTTCTAAAATGATATTTTGCGCTTTCAATTGGTCACGAATTTCATCTGCTCGAGCAAAGTTTTTCGCTTTTCTTGCTTCATTGCGCTCTTCGATTAATTTTTCAATTTCTTCGTCCAATAATTCCTCCGTTTTGTTTGAAACGAGTGGGACGCCTAACACATCACTAAAGATTTCAAAGACCGCCTTAAAACGTGCGATAACTTGCGTTGACGTTTGGTTTTCAAGTAAATATTTATTCGCTAATTTTACTAAATCATACCATGCTGTAATCGCATTCGCCGTATTAAAGTCATCATTCATGACTTTTTCAAATTGCGCTAATATCTCATCAATACGTTCCATATAAGCCGTTCCATCATTAAGGTCAGTGGCTACAGCTTCACGTTCCATTAGTGATTGATAACTATTACGAATGCGCTCTAATCCACTACGCGCCGCTTCAACTAATTCAATATTGTAGTTGATAGGGCTTCGGTAATGCACACTAATCATAAAGAAACGCAGAACATCTGGGTCAATTTCTTTAATAATATCGTGTACTAAAATAAAGTTTCCTAATGATTTACTCATTTTTTCATTATCAATGTTAATAAATCCATTGTGCATCCAATAGTTTGCGAAAGGCGCGTGATTATGTGCTTCTGATTGCGCTATTTCATTTTCATGATGAGGAAACTGTAAATCACTTCCCCCTGCGTGAATATCAATCGTTGGACCAAGCTTTTCAAAAGCCATGACCGAACATTCGATATGCCATCCTGGACGTCCTTCACCAAAAGGACTGTCCCAGCTAATTTCACCAGGCTTTGCTTTTTTCCATAAAGTAAAGTCAAGTGCGTCTTCTTTTTGTTCACCTTGCTCAATACGTGCTCCTACTTTTAAATCATTAAGCGATTGGTGGCTTAATTTGCCGTAGTCCTCAAACTTGCGCGTACGGAAATAAACGTCTCCACCACTTTCGTATGCATATCCTTGATCAACTAAGTTTTGAATGAATTTAATAATGTCATCCATGTGTTCCATAACACGTGGATTTGAAGTTGCCTTTTTAATATTTAATGCTGCCGTGTCTTCATGAAAGGCTTGAATATAGCGGTCTGCAATTTCTGGAACAGATTCTCCTAATTCGCGAGAACGTTTAATCAATTTATCGTCTACGTCTGTAAAATTCGAAACATAATCCACTTCATACCCTTGATATTCGAAATAACGGCGCACTACGTCGTAGTTAATAGCCGGACGTGCATTACCGATATGAATATAGTTATAAACCGTCGGACCACAAACATACATTTTAACTTTTCCAGGTTCTAAAGGTTTAAACACTTCTTTTTGTCGTGTGAGCGTATTATATAATGTAATCATCTTTAATCTCTCCATTTTTAGTTTGTTCAAGTTGTCGTTCGAGCTGTTTTAATTGTTCATAAATCGGATCCGGTAAATTAAGATGGTCAAAAGTTTTACCTATACGTTGACCGTCTTGTCGCACAATGCGCCCAGGGATACCTACAACCGTGGTATAGCTTGGAACATCTCTTAATACAACAGAATTCGCACCAATGTTCACATTTGAATCTATTTTAATATTTCCTAACACTTTTGAACCTGCCGCAATAAGTACATTATCACCAATATCCGGATGACGTTTGCCTTTTTCTTTCCCTGTACCACCAAGCGTCACACCTTGATAAATGGTCACATTATCACCAATTGTACATGTTTCACCGATAACAACGCCCATGCCATGGTCGATAAATAAGCGACGACCAATTTTTGCGCCTGGGTGAATTTCAATTCCTGTAAAAAATCGCGAAACCTGAGAAATCCCACGTGCCAAAGTGTAATATTTTTTATTGTATAAACGATGTGCAATCAAATGTGACCACACCGCATGTAACCCGGCATACGTCGTAATCACTTCAAATGTAGAGCGCGCGGCTGGGTCTTGTTCAAAAACCATTTTTACATCATCCAGTATTCTTCTTATCACAGCAAATCCTCCTTTAAAACCAAAAGCACCCCCAACAAATTTGTCAGAGGTGCTTTGTGCACGGTTCCACTCTTAATTAGTACGGCTCACTTGCGTACTCACTTTATTAGTTTATTCAACTGCGCTTAATAAAGGTGCATTCGACAAAATTTGTGGTGTGCTCGCAGCGACCGCACACTCTCTGAGTCACATCATTTGTTTACTTATCCTTTATGTTTAAAATCACTTTTATCGTATGTTATTTACCTAATGAATGCAAGTTAAAAACTCACTCTTTTGCTATTTGTTAAAGCTAAGGTGTGTCATTCGTGATCACACTATAACAACTGTTGAATGCGTTTTAAAACTTTATCTTTTCCAAGCACTTCCATTGTATTTGGTAACTCTGGACCATGCATTTGTCCTGTTACTGCTACACGGATTGGCATAAATAATTGTTTACCTTTAATGCCTGTTTCTTTTTGAACTGCTTTAATCGTCTTTTTAATTTCAGCAGCTTCAAATGGCTCTAATGTTTCAAGTTTGTGATATAGCACATTCATTAATTCAGGAACTTGTTCGCCATTTAAAACGTCTTGAGAGGCTTCATCTAACTCTTTTTCGTCTCTAAAGAACAGCTCAGATAATGGAACAATTTCGCCTGCATAACTCATTTGTTCTTGATATAACGCAACAAGTTTACGTCCCCAATCTAATTCGGCTTCTGATGGCGATTCTGGTAATAATCCCGCTTTAATCATATGCGGCAATGTCATCTCAAATACCGTTTCTGTATCTTTTTCTTTCATGTATTGATTGTTAATCCACTCTAACTTTTGCTTGTCAAAAAACGCTGGTGATTTTGACAAACGCTTTTCAGTGAAAATATCAATAAATTGTTGTTTGCTGAAGATTTCTTCTTCCCCTTCTGGAGACCAACCTAGCAAACCAATAAAATTAAACAAAGCTTCTGGTAAGTAACCTAAATCACGATACTGTTCGATAAATTGTAAAATTTGACCATCACGTTTACTTAATTTTTTACGTTGCTCATTAACGATTAATGTCATATGTGCAAAACGTGGTGGTTCCCATCCAAATGCTTCATAAATCATTAATTGTTTTGGCGTATTTGAAATGTGATCGTCACCGCGAATAACATCAGAAATTTCCATGTAATGGTCATCGACAGCTACTGCGAAGTTGTACGTTGGAATGCCGTCTTTTTTAACGATTACCCAATCGCCAAAGTTATCTGATTCAAATGATACTTCGCCTTTAACCATATCATCGAACTTGTAAGTTTTGTCTTGAGGGACGCGAAATCGAATAGATGGTTTACGTCCTTCAGCTTCAAATTGTTGACGCTCTGCTTCAGTAAGATGTGCATGTTGACCACCGTAGCGCGGCATTTCCCCACGTTCAATTTGAGCTTCACGTTCCGCTTCTAATTCATCTTCTGTCATGTAGCACTTGTACGCTTTATCTTCAGCTAACAATTGGTCAATTAACGGTTGATAAATATGACCACGCTCTGACTGACGATAAGGACCATAACCTTTATCTTGATCTACAGATTCATCCCAATCTAAACCTAACCATTTTAAATTATCAAACTGTGACGATTCACCGTCTTCTAAATTACGTTTTGTATCTGTATCTTCAATACGAATTACAAAATCGCCACCGTAATGTTTTGCGAATAAATAGTTAAATAATGCTGTACGTGCATTACCAATATGCAAATAACCTGTCGGACTTGGTGCATATCTTACTCTTACTCGGTTACTCATTTCGTTCACTCCTGTTTTCAATTTCAATATTTTTATTATATCACGTGACATAAGACATGCCTATATCGTTCCATACATCTTATTATATGATGTTACATTTGCGAAAGAGAGACGATCGCTTGTGCAGCAATACCTTCTTCACGCCCGGTGAATCCAAGCTTTTCACTTGTCGTCGCTTTCACATTGACACGTCCAATTTCCACTTCAAATAACTCTGCAATCACTTGGCGCATCGTATCAATGTGGGGGCGGAATTTAGGTTTTTCAGCAATAATTGTCGCATCAATATTATTGATAACGTAGCCTTCTTTTTTTACAGCTTCATAGGCTTCACGCAGTAGGTTTTTAGAATCTGCATCTTTGAAATTAGGGTCTGTGTCAGGAAAGAGCTTGCCGATGTCCCCTAACGCACACGCACCTAACATCGCGTCTGTAATGGCATGTAATAAAACATCTGCATCACTGTGCCCTTTTAAACCTTGAGTGTGCGGTACTTCAATGCCTCCAATAATTAAAGGCCTAGCAGCATCGAATGCATGAACGTCATAACCTAATCCAACTCTATACATGATTTTCATTACTCCTTTTATTTAAAAATGCACGACCTATCCATAAATCTTCTTCCGTCGTCATTTTAATATTTTCATATTCTCCTTCGACAACGTGAACAGCGTTGCCTGCATACTCAAGTAAGCTGCCGTCATCCGTGCCTTCAAACTTCTCTTGTTGAGCGACTGTATACGCATTGAATAACGTTTGATACGTCGCGCCTTGAGGGGTTTGAATTTGCCACAATTTTGTTCGTTCCAACGTCTGTGCCACTGCGTCGTTTTCCACTACTTTAATCGTATCTTTTGCTTTAACACCTACAACTGCTGCGCCTTGAGATTGAATGATGTCAATTAGCTTATGTATCGTATGATGAGATACGAATGGGCGCGCACCGTCATGAACTAAAATAACGTCATCTTGCTTTACATCGATTGCGCGTAAAACACAGTGAATACTTTCTTGTCGTGTATCGCCCCCTTCGATAAGGGTTGTCACTTTATCAAATTTTTTACATAGCGCGTTCATATGTTCAAAATCTCTAGGGTGAATCGCCAAATGAATTGCTTGGCATGCATCGTCCGATTGAAATACGTTTAACGTGTGCGCTAATAAAGGCGCGCCTTCTAGTTCGATAAACAACTTATTGTATGCGCGATTCATACGTGTGCCTTTCCCTGCTGCAGGAATGATGACATGATAATGTTGCATTATGTTTCCTCCACCTTTTTCGCGAAAATAATACGACCTGAAGCAGTTTGAAGCATACTGATTACTTCAAGTAGTAACGTTTCGTTAATGTGTTGTTTTGCATCATCCACAACCACCATCGTTCCATCTTCAAAATAGCCGACACCTTGGCCAGGTTCTTTTCCGACTTTAGTAATCATTAAATTGAAACGATCGCCTTGATGGACTTCCGGCTTAATCGCGTCTGACAAATCATTCACATTAAGCACCTTGATATCTTGAATCGCACATACGCGATTCAAGTTATAATCTGTCGTGATCACATGCGCGCGGTAATGTTGCGCAAGTTTAATGATTAATGCATCAATATCATGATGACTTTTTTGAGGATAAATAATCCGTGTCGGATGTTTAGAGTCATGAATGGCATTTAAAATTTCTAGTCCTCTACGTCCTTTGTCGCGTTTGATACTGTCGTTCGCATCTGCAACCACTTGCAGTTCATTAATAACACCTTGAGGAATTAAGATTTCTCCATCGATAAATCCTGCTTCCATAATTTTATAAATTCGACCATCGATAATTGCACTGGTATCAATAATTTTAGGCACTGCATTACGCGCATTGATCGACATAGATCGTGCCATATTTTCAGGCAAAAACAACAACATCTCGTCACGCTTTTTTAATCCAAATTGAAACCCTAAATAACCAAGCACCAATGTCGTAATAATAGGAACTATTCGATCAACTAAATCTGTACCAATAAATTTTAAAATAAAAGAAATCATAACTGAAATCATCAAACCCGTAAACAAACCAATGGTAGCAAAAATAATTTCAATAGCACTGTAGCTCAATATAAACTGTTCTGCATTTTTAAACATATAAGCAATGCGCGGAATAAACCAACCAAAAATAAGAAAGAAAACAAGCATGCCTATCATCGCAGTCACATAGCTATTTTCCATAATGGGGGGATGACTTACATGAAAATCGATTAGTATGCCAGGGATTAAGAAAAGCCCTAACACACTCCCGATAATCATGTAGGAAATGACAACTAAAAATTTAACAAAATCCATCTTAAACCTCCTTTCTCTATCTCGGTTTTAATGCATATTTTAATGCTTCATTTGTCGAAGAAACACCGATGACTTCTATATTTTCTGGGAATTTCCACCCTCCAATATTCGTTTTCGGTATAATAACACGTTTAAAGCCTAATTTCGCCGCTTCTTGGACTCTTTGTTCAATTCTAGACACTCTTCGAACTTCTCCAGTTAAGCCTACTTCTCCAATAAAACAATCTAAACCGTCTACCGCTTGATCTTTGAAACTTGATGCCGTAGCAATAATAATCCCTAAATCTACTGCAGGTTCACTCAGTTTGACGCCACCTGCAACTTTTATATACGCATCTTGTTGTTGAAGCAAATAGCCTTCTTTTTTCTCTAACACTGCCATCAACAAACTTAAACGGTTATGATCGATTCCAGTTGCCATACGTCGAGGATTATTAAATGTCGTTGGGGTTACAAGCGCTTGTACTTCTATTAACAACGGACGCGTCCCTTCCATTGTGGCCACAATCGTTGAACCAGGCACATTAGTAGAGCGCTCCTCCAAAAACATTTCTGAAGGGTTAGGTACACTTTTAAGCCCCGCTTGTTTCATCTCAAATATACCCATTTCGTTAGTTGAACCAAAACGGTTTTTAACCGCACGTAATATGCGATACGCATGGTGTTCATCTCCTTCAAAATAGAGCACTGTATCCACCATATGTTCTAATAGTCTCGGTCCAGCAATTTGTCCTTCTTTTGTTACATGTCCTACGATAAATGTGGCGATATTCATTTGTTTCGCAATATGCATTAAACTTTGTGTACTTTCACGAACTTGTGAAACTGAACCCGGCGCAGAACTGATTTCTGGATGATAAATCGTTTGTATAGAATCGACAACAATCAATTCAGGCTCTACTTTTTTAACAACTTCATGAATAATTTCAAGATCTGTTTCCGCAAAAACATTTAAAGCACTGGCATCTTCATCAAGACGATCGGCACGCAATTTCGTCTGATTTAATGACTCTTCCCCCGTGATATACAGAACTTTCTTTTCTTTGGATAATGCTGCACACATCTGAAGTAACAGTGTCGATTTACCAATACCCGGATCGCCACCAATTAAGACAAGTGAGCCTTGAACAATGCCGCCACCTAGAACACGGTTGAACTCCTGACTATTTGTAAGAATTCTCGGCGTTTTTTCGTTTTTAATCTCTTTAAGCGTTTGCACTTTTTGAGAATGGTTTGTTTTTTGTGCACGTACGCTATGTTTAGAACTGGTCGTTTTTTGTTCTACAACTTCTTCCATTGAATTCCATGCTCCACAGTTGAGACAATTCCCCATCCATTTAGGGTACTGGTGACCGCATGCGGTACATTCGTATACTATTTTTTTCTTAGCCATGATGCCACCTCCTTTTTTTGATATAACAAATCTATTTTATACTTGTGTCATCAATCTGACAAATGAAGAATTAAAAAGATCGCGAAACAAAAATCGATACATTTTTATTATTCTAGTACGTTAAAAACGTAATGTTTCACAGACGCAAAGTAGTATCATCGTTAAAAAGTTGCGACTGCATAAGCTAAGCCGAAACTTACACCATAAAGAGACTAGAACATTGGATGTCCTAGCCTCAGTTTGTCTCATTCTATTAAGATGTCGTTTCGTCCTTTTCTTCAACGTGATCTGACGTTACTTCAGATTGGCGTTCTTGAATATCGTATTTGAACGCTTTGCCGTCATAATCTACCGTCACATCTTTACCGTCTAATTCTTTACCTTCTAAAATCAGTTCACTCAAATTATCTTCCACAGTTTTCTGAATCGCTCGGATTAACGGACGTGCTCCGTATTCAGGGTCATATCCTTCTGAAGCAATTTGATCTTTCGCCGCATCTGTCACTTTAATATTAATGTTTTGTTCTGATAAGCGTGATGTTAATTTATTAACCATCATTGTGACAATGGCTTTTAATTCTTCTTTAGTAAGTTTATGGAAGACAATTGTATCGTCCACACGGTTTAAAAATTCAGGACGAAATGCATTTTTAAGTTCTTTCATCATTGTTTTACGAATCGTTTCGTAGTCTTCTCCATCACCTTGACTACCGAATCCTGCAAAACGCTGATCTTGAAGTTCTTGAGCACCTACGTTTGATGTCATAATGATTACGGTATTTCTAAAATCCACACGTCGTCCTTTTGTATCTGTAAGATGCCCGTCGTCTAAAACTTGTAAAAGAATATTAAACACATCTGGATGTGCTTTTTCAATTTCATCAAATAAAATGACAGAATAAGGTTTACGACGCACTTTTTCAGTTAATTGTCCACCATCGTCATGACCTACATAGCCAGGAGGTGCACCTACTAAACGACTTACAGCATGTTTTTCCATAAATTCACTCATATCCACACGAATCATCGCGTCTTCTTCACCAAACATTGTTTCTGCCAGTGCACGCGCGAGCTCTGTTTTACCTACACCCGTAGGTCCAAGGAATATAAAGCTACCAATAGGACGTTTTGGATCTTTTAATCCTGCACGTGCGCGACGAACAGCTTTCGAAATCGCAGTCACAGCGTCTTTTTGACCGATTACACGCTCATGTAACGTATCTTCGAGATGAAGTAAACGCTCAGACTCAGTTTCATTAAGACGCGTTAACGGAATACCCGTCCAACCTGCGATAACTTCTGCAATATCTTCGGCACCTAGCGTCGTATGTTGACCACCTTGGTGATTTTTCCATTCATTTTTAGCTTCTTCATATTGTTTTTCTAACTTCGTTTGCTTGTCACGAAGGTTCGCTGCATTTTCAAATTCTTGCGCATGTACAGCCGCATCTTTTTCTTTTTTAACTTGTTCGATTTGTTGTTCAATTTCTTTCAAGTTTGGCGGTGTCGTATGATGTCTCAAACGCACTTTTGAACTTGCTTCGTCTATTAAATCAATTGCTTTATCGGGTAAAAATCGATCTTGAACATAACGATCACTTAATTTAGCTGCCGCTTCAACAGCTTCGTCGGAAATATTAATACGGTGATGCGCTTCATAACGGTCTCTTAAACCTTTAAGAATTTGAATCGTATCTTCAACGCTTGGTTCGTCTACTTGAACGGGTTGGAAACGACGCTCTAATGCGGCATCTTTTTCAATATGCTTACGGTACTCATCTAATGTTGTGGCACCAATACATTGTAGCTCACCACGTGCAAGGGCGGGCTTTAAAATATTTGAAGCATCGATAGCACCTTCTGCACCACCTGCACCAATTAAAGTGTGAAGCTCATCAATGAATAAAATCACGTTGCCCGCTTGATGAATTTCTTCCATGACTTTTTTCAAACGCTCTTCAAATTCACCACGATATTTCGTCCCTGCAACGACCGTCCCCATATCAAGAGACATAACGCGTTTGTCTTTGAGTGTTTCAGGTACTTCATTATTCACGATAGCTTGAGCTAACCCTTCTGCAATCGCTGTTTTACCTACACCAGGTTCCCCTATTAATACAGGGTTGTTTTTTGTACGACGACTTAGCACTTCAATGACACGTGTAATTTCTTTGTTTCTGCCAACTACTGGATCTAACGTACCATCTTTGGCGATAACTGTTAAATCGCGAGCCAAGCTATCCAAAGTCGGTGTATTATTTGATTTTGCAGTTTGCGCATTTTTGTTAGACGTTTCAGGATTACCTAATGCTTTAACGACTTGTGCACGTGCTTTCGTAATATTAAGGTCTAAATTAGCAAACACGCGTGCCGCTACGCCTTCGTTTTCACGTATTAAACCTAATAAAATATGCTCTGTTCCTACAAAATTATGTTGTAATTTACGGGCTTCATCCATTGAAAGTTCAATGACTTTCTTCGCGCGTGGCGTATAATGAAGTGCCCCCATGTTATCTTGGCCATGACCAATCAGTTTTTCTACTTCTGCAATCACTTTTTCTTCAGTAATATCAACACTTTCTAATACTTTTGCCGCGATACCTTCTGGCTCTTTCATTAAGCCAAGTAATAAGTGCTCTGTACCAATATTAGAGTGATTGAGACGTATGGCCTCTTCTTGCGCATGTGCTAAAACACGTTGCGCGCGTTCAGTAAGTCTTCCAAATAACATAATCAAACCTCCTTAAATATGTGTTCGTAAAATTTCTGCTCTTTTAGCTTCTACAGACTGTTCTTCATTTTCGTCTATTAAAAATGGAGATTGTATTGCAATCATTAATTCATTAAACTGAAAATCTTCCATATCTAAAATACCTAAATCTACACCTAATTTAATATCACTCAAACGATACGACGCTTCTTCTACTGATATTAATTGGCTATATTTCAAAATACCTAGCGAACGATAAATCCGATCAAGCATTTCTGTTTTTTTATGTGTGTGCAAGCGTGTTCTAAATTCCAGTTCTTCACTAATAATTTGCTGTACTAATTCTGTTAACGCTTCGATAATTTCTTTTTCACTTTTGCCTAGAGTAAGCTGGTTCGAGACTTGGTAGATATGTCCATAAACTTGAGACCCTTCACCATAAATACCGCGAATTGTAAAACCAAATCGATTGATCGATTGCGCAATGCGAGACATTCGCTTCATAATTGATAACCCAGGCAAATGAAGCATCACACTCGCTCTCATCCCTGTGCCAACATTTGTTGGGCAGGTTGTGAGATAACCTAAATCCTCGTCATAACTAATCGTTGTTGCGGCATCTAGCTGATCATCAATTTTGGATGCTTTGTCATACAATGCCTCCAAGGATAAATCTGTTTTCATCACTTGGATACGCACATGATCCTCTTCATTTACCATCACGCTCACGGACTCATCATCGTTAAGCAGCACAGCAGAGGCAGGCTGCTTCGTCAAATCAGGACTAATGAGATGTTTGGCTACTAATTTGTATTTACTTTGTTGGTCAAGCTCATCTAAGCGCAAAACGTTCAAATCGGCTAGTGCATCTTGCACCTCGTTAATCACACGGTGCCCTTCTTCTTCTGATGGAAACATGAGCGGATGCACATAGTTTTCAAGGTTTCGTGCTAAGCGAATACGTGATGACATCACAACAGGAGATGTGCTAGATTCTTGAAGCCATCCACTCATATGATGTTTAAGATTGTCGGTCATCTTGAGACACCTCGCTTTGCTGTACTTCAAGTGCTTTAATCTCATCACGGACAATTGCTGCTTCTTCAAATGCTTGCGCTTCAACTAACGCTTGTAGTTTTTCTTGCTTAGCTTCTATTTGTTGTTTTAATGCACGTTTTTGATGCGAGGATTGTGGATATTTTCCAGAGTGCGTCATGTGCCCACCTTGAACGCGTCGGACAATGTCATAGACATCTTCCTTAAACGTTACATAACAATCACGACATCCAAATTTACCAACATGTGCAATATCTTTAAGCGACATTTGACAAGTTGGACATCTTTTTTCTTCGCGATAAACAAGTTGATCTACATTGATACCGTATTTAGCAGCAAGATGCTGTAAAATTTGTTGAACGACAAACGTCCCTTCTACATCTTCTCCTGCCTGCCAATGCTCATCAGATTGATTGTGTATGGGCTCTTGAGATAACACTATAGGCTTATGGTTTCGCTGTTGTTGTACTTGCGCTCGTTTTAGTTCCTCATGTGTCATAGCATCACCTTCTAGTAATAGTTAATGACTGGAAGTAATCGTTTTAAAATGTTAGCGCGGATAATATCTCGAGATGCGACATCCATCGTTAACGTTTCTCTATCGACGACTGCTGCAATCAATTTAGCTTCGCGTTCTGTAATTAATTGATTATCTAATAACCCATCAATAATATAATAGGCTTGTTGTTGAGAGAGGGATGGGCCGATTAAATCCATTAAACGTTTGATATAGAAGGCATGATCTTTTGTTTCGATTTTAGTAATACGAATGTAGCCTCCACCCCCACGTTTACTTTCAATTTCGTATCCATGTTCGTTCGTAAAGCGTGTTTTTATGACATAATTCAGCTGAGATGGTACACAATCAAAGCGTTGTGCGATATTGGCGCGCTGAATTTCAACGACATCCTCTTTAGTTTCTTCAAATAACTGTTTAATGTACTGTTCTATGATGTCTGACATATTATGCATGGTATCACCTCTTTTGACCATCTTTGACTATATTATAGAAGCTAGTTTGACCTTTTTCAACCAATTTGTTTCTAAGTGTCCTAAAATTGTTATGTTACTGCTTACATTTTTGGTGTATGATAGTCTTAGTGAAAATTTATAAATTGGACAGAGGTGTTTATTTCATGCACATTTTGATTGGGATAATTGGGATACTTGTGTTTTTGGGAGTAGCTTGGCTCGCAAGTTCTGACAAGAAAAATGTTCGCTGGCATTATATTGGTTTAATGTTAGTTATTCAAATGATATTCGCTTTTATTTTATTAAAAACGAATGTCGGGGTTATTATTGTAGGCGGTATTGCACACGGATTCGGTTATTTACTGAAACAAGCTGCTGAAGGCGTTAATTTCGTATTTGGAGGTTTAGCGAATACAGGAGCAGCACCATTCTTCTTAAATGTTTTACTTCCTATCGTCTTTATTTCCGCTTTAATCGGTATTTTACAATATTTAAAGATTTTACCTGTCATTATTAATGTTTTAGGATTTTTAATTTCAAAAGTCAATGGTATGGGTCGTTTAGAATCATACAACGCTGTTGCATCTGCGATTTTAGGGCAGTCTGAAGTGTTCATTTCACTTAAGAAACAATTGCCTTACATTCCTAAACATCGTTTATACACTTTAACAGCGTCAGCAATGTCTACGGTCTCAGCATCAATTATCGGCGCTTATTTTACAATGGTAAAACCAGAATATGTTGTAACTGCTATAGTTTTAAACTTATTCGGTGGATTTATCGTAGCATCGATTATTAATCCTTATAAAGTTAACGAAAAAGATGACAAATTACTTATAGAAGAAGAGAAAAAACAACAATCTTTCTTTGAAATGTTGGGAGAATACATTTTAGATGGTTTCAAAGTTGCAGTGATTGTTGGTGCGATGTTAATTGGATATATCGCCTTAATTACATTCTTAAATGGTATTGTGGGCGCCATTATCAATTTCGCTTCTGGTGGTACGCTAGATTGGAATTTCCAAACATTAATCGGTTTTGTATTTGCACCACTTGCGTTTTTAACAGGGATTCCTTGGCATGATGCTGTTGAAGCAGGTTCAATTATGGCGACAAAACTTTTATCAAATGAATTCGTAGCTATGACTGAGTTAGGCAAAGCTAACGGTCTTTCTGAACGTGCACTTGGTGTCGTTTCTGTATTCTTAGTGTCATTTGCTAACTTCAGTTCAATCGGTATCATCTCAGGTGCAATCAAATCTTTAAATGACGAAAAAGGTGACGTTGTCGCTCGTTTCGGGCTTAAATTATTGTTTGGTGCGACACTTGTATCATTTATTTCTGCTACAATCGCTGGTTTCTTTATTTAAAACAACAAAAAGCTGTATGTCATGAAAAATAGACATACAGCTTTTTATTTTATGCTTCAGAGACAACGTTATTAATAAAATAATTGATGATACTATAATCTTCAGTAAGTTCAGGATGGAACGACACGCCTAAATACTTTCCTTGACGAACCGCAATGATTTTATCCTCAATTCGCCCTAAGACTTCTACCGTCGCTTCAGTAGATTGAATATGCGGTGCACGAATGAACACACCTTCTACTAACGTATCAATGCCTTTTATTGTTAGATCTGCTTCGAAACTGTCCACTTGGCGCCCAAATGAATTACGTTCAACAGTAATATCTAACTTTTGCAAGTAACCTGTTTCATTCACAATATCTTTAGCAAGTACGATAAGTCCAGCACAAGTACCAAACATCGGTAACTCAGATTGTTGGAGCGCTTCTTTAAAACCATATAAATCCATCAAACGACGTAATGTTGTAGATTCGCCACCTGGAATAATTAAACCATCAATATCTTTAAGTTGTTCTACTTTTTTCACATAAATGCCTTCGTGCCCACTCGCTTCAATATGGCGAATATGTTCACGTACAGCACCTTGTAATGCAAGTACGCCGATTTTCATCTTACCAACCACGCTCTTGCATACGTTCTTCTAATGAAAGTGAGTTAATATCTAACCCTTTCATTGCTGTGCCAAGTTCTTTAGCCAATTTACCAATTAATTCATAGTCTTGGTAGTGTGTTGTTGCTTGTACAATTGCTTTAGCAAAAGTTTCAGGATCTTCGGATTTGAAGATACCAGATCCTACAAATACACCATCTGCACCTAATTCCATCATTAACGCTGCATCTTGAGGTGTCGCAACACCGCCCGCTGCAAAGTTCACTACTGGTAAACGCCCTGTTGATTTAATCATTTTTAAAATATCGTAAGGCGCGCCTAAGTTTTTCGCTTCTGTCATTAATTCATCATCACTCATTACAGTGATACGATTCACTTCTTGATTCACCTGACGCATATGACGAACCGCTTCTACAATATTACCTGTACCTGGTTCACCTTTTGTACGTAACATAGCTGCGCCTTCACCAATACGACGCGCTGCTTCACCTAAATTACGACATCCACATACAAATGGAACCGTGTAATCGCTCTTCTTAAGGTGAAAAACTTCATCTGCTGGTGTAAGCACTTCAGATTCATCAATATAGTCTACACCCATAGCCTCTAATACACGTGCTTCTGTAATGTGCCCAATACGACATTTCGCCATTACAGGGATAGACACCGCATTCATCACTTCTTCAACAATTCTAGGGTTGCATGCACGTGCAACACCACCTGCTGCTCTAATATCAGATGGTACGCGCTCAAGCGCCATAACTGCAACAGCACCTGCTTCTTCTGCAATCTTAGCTTGTTCGGCGTTAACCACGTCCATGATGACGCCACCTTTTTGCATTTCTGCCATACCGCGTTTTACGCGATCTGAGCCTACTTGTTTAGACATTTTAAATTGCCCCCTTTTCGAATATACAAGAGTAGCTTATACTATTATCTGAACCTTTAAAAGTGTCAGAACGCTACAAATTAAAGTGGTCAGATAGGATGGATACAATGGAAATGCTCATGTTTGATATCGATAAACTAAAGTCTCAGCCAATTTATTTACAGCTCTACGATAAAATAAAAGAGAGTATTATTGAAGGGGCTTTGCGCGAAGGCGAAAAATTACCTTCTAAGCGGCAACTCAGCCAATACCTTTCTGTTAGCCAAACGACAATTGAAAATGCGTATTCTCAATTAATAGATGAAGGTTTTGTGATTAGTAAACCTAAATCAGGTTATTTCGTGAGTGATATAGAATCACTTCCATTTATCGCAAGAAATACAAAAAACACCGTTGAAGTCACGGAGGAATCAAAACCAACGCCTCACTACCCATTCCGATTTCAATTAGGTGCCATCGATAAAGCACATTTCCCGCTCGAAACGCTTAGAAAATTTTCAAAAGAAGCTTTTGAAGAGCCACAGTTCCACCTCGTCGAAACAGGCCATAAACAAGGTGACTTTGCCTTACGCAAAGAAATAAGCCAATATCTTTTTCATAGTCGTGGCGTTCAAGCAACACCTGCCCAAGTCATTGTTGCGTCATCCACAGATCAAATTTTGTCCATTATCACTGATTTATTGCCACCTAAAAGTCATTATCTTTTAGAAGATCCATTGTACCCACAAGTGCATCAACTATTAAAGCGTAAACATATTAACTATTCGTTTTTAAAAGTTCACGATGAAGGCGTGCAAATCGCACAACATAAAGGTGATAAAGATGTCGTTTATATCACGCCAAGTCATCAATTTCCAACAGGTGTGACGATGAAACTAAAACAGCGTATCGCTTTACTGAAATGGGCACAAGCAACGCCTTTTCGATACATTATAGAAGATGACTATGATTCTGAATTTCGCTATGAAGGAAAACCGATTCCAGCACTTCAAAGCCTAGATCAATCTGGTAGCGTCATTTATGTCAGTACATTTTCAAAATCGATAGCGCCTTCGATTCGTATCGCCTATGCCGTTTTACCTATAGCATTGCAACAACAATACCAAAAAACCAAAAATATCGAGGGCGGAACTGTCCCGAGACATACACAATATATGGTCAGTCAATTTATGGCAACACACCATTTCGAGCGCCATTTAAACAGAATGCGTAAAATTTACCGACAAAAAAGAGATATTTTAATTGCCACTTTAAACCGTCACCCTGAATTAATTAAAATTTCAGGTGAAAAAACAGGCATGCATTTTGTAATAACCATAACGAACGGTTGGACTGAAGCTCAATGTATCCAAAGCTTTCATCACCATCGCATTGAAATTAAACCGTTGTCAGCTTATCGCTATCAATTTAAAACAACGACACCTCAATTTGTGCTCGGATTTGGAGGCATTCCATTAGATGAAGTGGAAAGTCATGCCAAACAATTAATATCGAGCTTACAACCAACAGATCGTATCAAAAGTGATTAAAACTAAAAGCGATTCAAATTTAACCATTTAAGTTAAACTTGAACCGCTTTTTAATTTTCCGTGATCTATTTTTTCAATTTGTATAGGATTAACCGTTGTGAATCAAACTCATATGGTTTTAATCTTTTAATAAATTAGGATTACGTTGGTCTTGATAGTCGTATAATTCAATTTCTTGAAGTTGCATTAAAAATTGACGCAATTGTGCGTAATGTTTGAGTTCTGGTAACTCAATCACTTCATCATGATATTTGCCACATTCAAACAACTTCGCAATATTTTCAAACACGACAAGATATATTCCAAGCGCACGCTCATCTAAATAGACACCCCGGTCATCATGTAAAATTTGCGTTAGCTTAAAGTTAATCTGTTGCAATAAGAAAATCGCTGGATAATAGTATTGTGTACGCTTATGATTTGATGAAATTTCACCATATGCCCTGTTATACATCATTTCCATATTTTCAACTTTTAATTTCAGACGTAATTTCGCCTTATTTGGATGATACATTTTATGATATTTGGGATACTGATGCTCAGAAAAAACGTAATGAAATATTTGTGACTCAACTCTAGCCACATCAGCCATAATTTCAGGTAAATTTCTCGAAGCGATGCGTCGTCCAATAATCATTACGCCAATCACCGCAATGACAATACCTACAGTAGTATCTAAAAACCGTGGTACTGCTATCATTGGCGTAAAGTTGCCTTGCGCAAGTCCGCCTAATAAAATCACTTGAGTCGTAATCGCAATCATAGCCAATGCATAATTCGCACCTACTAGCGCCTCAGTTAATGCTGCACTCAAAGCAAGCACACACACAACAATACCTATATGCGGATGAAAACTAAGAAAACTCGCAACAAAAATTACACCTACCATCGTTCCTAGCCAACGTGCGACAGCGCGTTCTAAACTTGCAATATTTGTTCCTCCAACCAATACGGTATGCGCACTCAAAGGCACCCAATATGCTCTTTCCAAGTCAAACACTAGCGCCACAATAATTGAAATGCCGATAATTAATGTATACTTCATTGTTGCTACAAAAGATGCTGATTCTGGTGTAAGATGATATAACAAACGATGACTGTACTGTGGTGAACGAATTTCAATATTTTCTTTCACTCTTAATTCTGTAGAAGTCAAAGTTTCGT
This sequence comes from Staphylococcus ratti, assembly GCF_020883535.1. NCBI lineage: Bacteria > Bacillati > Bacillota > Bacilli > Caryophanales > Staphylococcaceae > Staphylococcus > Staphylococcus ratti. The sequence goes on from NZ_CP086654.1 coordinate 2,123,739, forward strand.
CTACTTTAAAAATCAATTTAACCAATTCATCAAATTGCTTTTCTACATCGATACGTTTCCGCCAGAGTGCCTTCGTTTCAGAAGGATGCACAATTTCTTTAGTTATATGGTCTATCATCTGTTGAATCACTTTAGGGATTGGGCGAATCCCTTTCGCATTAAGTTCTAATAGCTCTGAATATATCCCTTCCGCCCATTGATGTAAGAGCACACTTCTTTGATAACGTGTCGAACGTTTTTGTAAAGAAGAACCTGTTGTATTTAACGTTTCAGACGTTTGGAGAAATGTTTTTACTGCGATTTTCGTCAAATCATTAAATTGTTCTTGATTATTAAACTGATGCACTAATTTTTGAACTAATTGATACTCTTTTTTTATTGCTTGTGTCTCTTGAGATTCGCTTTTAATCAGATGATCGACAATAATCATCGCTAATGCTAACAAGCCACCTATCCCTACCATTACACCACGATGGAAAAAGTCTTCTGGATGTTGTGGCATAACAATTGAAAGACTGTAGGCAATGATAAAAAAAGTTGAAGAAGGACCGGGTACATTTAAAGTTGTAAAGATATAGTACGGGATAACAGAAAAAATAAGTAAGAAAATAGCAAACATAATCGGATTTCCCGTTGTTAAAGTCCCTAACATCATAGCAATAACGAAACTTAATGAAGTCAATGATACCACACGAATACGAGACGTAAATGTCCAATCAAACGCATAAATATGTGCAAGTGTCCCTATAGAAATAAGTAGTGCGGTTGCCATATCATTAAATAACCAACCGTATAACAAAGGAATTAGCATAATAATTCCTTGTCGAATTCCTTTTCGTATATCAATCTTTGCTGTATTGATTTGTGCTAATTGCTTAACATACAAATTCAATGTAATTCACCTAGATTCTTTCTATATGTGTTTTTTATTCCTATATTAGAATATCATTTTTTAGTGTATAAAAAAAAGAGACCTCTCGGTCTCGATTCGGCTCATCGCATCATATATTGATGTTTGCTTGGCAACGTCCTACTCTCGCGGAACGTAAGTCCGACTACCATCGGCGCTAAAGAGCTTAACTTCTGTGTTCGGCATGGGAACAGGTGTGACCTCTTTGCTATTGTCACCAAACAATGTTTTACTTTATGTCAAACGTTTTCACTTCGTAAAGTGACTTTGAATGTTATACATTCAAAACTAGATAGTAAGTAGATTTTCACAAGCATTACCTTATGAACTAATTTGATTAAGTCTTCGATCGATTAGTATTCGTCAGCTCCACGTATCGCTACGCTTCCACCTCGAACCTATTAACCTCATCATCTTTGAGGGATCTTATAACCGAAGTTGGGAAATCTCATCTTGAGGGGGGCTTCATGCTTAGATGCTTTCAGCACTTATCCCGTCCATACATAGCTACCCAGCTATGCCGTTGGCACGACAACTGGTACACCAGAGGTATGTCCATCCCGGTCCTCTCGTACTAAGGACAGCGCCTCTCAAATTTCCTACGCCCACGACGGATAGGGACCGAACTGTCTCACGACGTTCTGAACCCAGCTCGCGTACCGCTTTAATGGGCGAACAGCCCAACCCTTGGGACCGACTACAGCCCCAGGATGCGATGAGCCGACATCGAGGTGCCAAACCTCCCCGTCGATGTGAACTCTTGGGGGAGATAAGCCTGTTATCCCCGGGGTAGCTTTTATCCGTTGAGCGATGGCCCTTCCATGCGGAACCACCGGATCACTAAGTCCGTCTTTCGACCCTGCTCGACTTGTAGGTCTCGCAGTCAAGCTCCCTTATGCCTTTACACTCTATGAATGATTTCCAACCATTCTGAGGGAACCTTTGAGCGCCTCCGTTACACTTTAGGAGGCGACCGCCCCAGTCAAACTGCCCGCCTGACACTGTCTCCCAACTCGATAAGAGTTGCGGGTTAGAAATCCAATACAATTAGGGTAGTATCCCACCAATGCCTCCACGTAAGCTAGCGCTCACGCTTCTAAGGCTCCTACCTATCCTGTACAAACTGTACCGAATTTCAATATCAGGCTACAGTAAAGCTCCACGGGGTCTTTCCGTCCTGTCGCGGGTAACCGGCATCTTCACCGGTACTATGATTTCACCGAGTCTCTCGTTGAGACAGTGCCCAAATCGTTACGCCTTTCGTGCGGGTCGGAACTTACCCGACAAGGAATTTCGCTACCTTAGGACCGTTATAGTTACGGCCGCCGTTTACTGGGGCTTCGATTCGTAGCTTCGCTAATGCTAACCACTCCTCTTAACCTTCCAGCACCGGGCAGGCGTCAGCCCCTATACGTCACCTTACGGTTTAGCAGAGACCTGTGTTTTTGATAAACAGTCGCTTGGGCCTATTCACTGCGGCTCTTCGAAGCGTGAACCTCAAAGAGCACCCCTTCTCCCGAAGTTACGGGGTCATTTTGCCGAGTTCCTTAACGAGAGTTCGCTCGCTCACCTTAGAATTCTCATCTTGACTACCTGTGTCGGTTTGCGGTACGGGCACCAATCTTCTAGCTAGAGGCTTTTCTCGGCAGTGTGAAATCAACGACTCGAGGAAAACTTGTTTCCTCTCCCCATCACAGCTTGACCTTAATGAGTGCCGGATTTGCCTAACACTCAGTCTTACTGCTTAGACGTGCACTCCAACAGCACGCTTCGCCTATCCTACTGCGTCCCCCCATCGCTTAAAACGAATCATGGTGGTACAGGAATATCAACCTGTTATCCATCGCCTACGCCTGTCGGCCTCAGCTTAGGACCCGACTAACCCAGAGCGGACGAGCCTTCCTCTGGAAACCTTAGTCAATCGGTGGACGGGATTCTCACCCGTCTTTCGCTACTCACACCGGCATTCTCACTTCTAAGCGCTCCACATGTCCTTGCGGTCATGCTTCAACGCCCTTAGAACGCTCTCCTACCATTGTCCTGAAGGACAATCCACAGCTTCGGTAATATGTTTAGCCCCGGTACATTTTCGGCGCAGTGTCACTCGACTAGTGAGCTATTACGCACTCTTTAAATGATGGCTGCTTCTAAGCCAACATCCTAGTTGTCTGGGCAACGCCACATCCTTTTCCACTTAACATATATTTTGGGACCTTAGCTGGTGGTCTGGGCTGTTTCCCTTTCGAACACGGACCTTATCACCCATGTTCTGACTCCCAAGTTAAATTATTTGGCATTCGGAGTTTGTCTGAATTCGGTAACCCGAGAGGGGCCCCTCGTCCAAACAGTGCTCTACCTCCAATAATCATCACTTGAGGCTAGCCCTAAAGCTATTTCGGAGAGAACCAGCTATCTCCAAGTTCGATTGGAATTTCTCCGCTACCCTCAGTTCATCCGCTCACTTTTCAACGTAAGTCGGTTCGGTCCTCCATTCAGTGTTACCTGAACTTCAACCTGACCAAGGGTAGATCACCTGGTTTCGGGTCTACGACCAAATACTCATTCGCCCTATTCAGACTCGCTTTCGCTACGGCTCCACATTTTCTGCTTAACCTTGCATCAGATCGTAACTCGCCGGTTCATTCTACAAAAGGCACGCCATCACCCATTAACGGGCTCTGACTACTTGTAAGCACACGGTTTCAAGTTCTCTTTCACTCCCCTTCCGGGGTACTTTTCACCTTTCCCTCACGGTACTGGTTCACTATCGGTCACTAGAGAGTATTTAGCCTTGGGAGATGGTCCTCCCAGATTCCGACGGAATTTCACGTGCTCCGCCGTACTCAGGATCCACTCAAGAGGGAATATGTTTTCGACTACAGGATTTTTACCTTCTCTGATTAACCTTTCCAGGTTATTCGTCTAACATGTTCCTTTGTAACTCCATAAGAGTGTCCTACAACCCCAACAAGCAAGCTTGTTGGTTTGGGCTCTTCCCGTTTCGCTCGCCGCTACTCAGGGAATCGATTTTTCTTTCTCTTCCTCCGGGTACTAAGATGTTTCAGTTCTCCGGGTCTACCTTCTCACATGCTATGTATTCACATGCGGATAACACGACATAACTCGTGCTGGGTTCCCCCATTCGGAAATCTCTGGATCACAGCTTACTTACAGCTCCCCAAAGCATATCGTCGTTAGTAACGTCCTTCATCGGCTTCTAGTGCCAAGGCATCCACCGTGCGCCCTTAATAACTTAATCTAGACGTGTTGATAAGCGTTCGCATTCTTATTCATCACGGCACAAATCACTCAGTTACTTACGCAAGTAAGCGCCTTCGTTCTTGTTTGTGATTCATAGACTGACAAACGCTTTCAATCACGTCTATCCTATCTACGTTATAATGCTTAACTTATCTTCACCAGTTATTAATTATGTGAGTCGTCTGTCGACGACTAGCGATAATTTTTTGTTTCAAGCTTTTCGCTTGTCACTCGGTTTTGCTTGGTAAAATCAATACTTACTTATCTAGTTTTCAATGTACAATTTAAATGGTGGGCCTAAGTGGACTCGAACCACCGACCTCACGCTTATCAGGCGTGCGCTCTAACCAGCTGAGCTATAGGCCCATTTGTTTGAATCCTCAATCTATATGAGCATTCAAAACTGAATACAATATGTCACGTTATTCCTTATCGCCTTAAGGCGATATTCCGTATATTATCCTTAGAAAGGAGGTGATCCAGCCGCACCTTCCGATACGGCTACCTTGTTACGACTTCACCCCAATCATTTGTCCCACCTTCGGCGGCTAGCTCCAAATGGTTACTCCACCGGCTTCGGGTGTTACAAACTCTCGTGGTGTGACGGGCGGTGTGTACAAGACCCGGGAACGTATTCACCGTAGCATGCTGATCTACGATTACTAGCGATTCCAGCTTCATGTAGTCGAGTTGCAGACTACAATCCGAACTGAGAACAACTTTATGGGATTTGCTTGACCTCGCGGTTTCGCTGCCCTTTGTATTGTCCATTGTAGCACGTGTGTAGCCCAAATCATAAGGGGCATGATGATTTGACGTCATCCCCACCTTCCTCCGGTTTGTCACCGGCAGTCAACTTAGAGTGCCCAACTTAATGATGGCAACTAAGCTTAAGGGTTGCGCTCGTTGCGGGACTTAACCCAACATCTCACGACACGAGCTGACGACAACCATGCACCACCTGTCATTTTGTCCTCCGAAGAGGAAAACTCTATCTCTAGAGCGGTCAAAAGATGTCAAGATTTGGTAAGGTTCTTCGCGTTGCTTCGAATTAAACCACATGCTCCACCGCTTGTGCGGGTCCCCGTCAATTCCTTTGAGTTTCAGTCTTGCGACCGTACTCCCCAGGCGGAGTGCTTAATGCGTTAGCTGCAGCACTAAGGGGCGGAAACCCCCTAACACTTAGCACTCATCGTTTACGGCGTGGACTACCAGGGTATCTAATCCTGTTTGATCCCCACGCTTTCGCACATCAGCGTCAGTTACAGACCAGAAAGCCGCCTTCGCCACTGGTGTTCCTCCATATCTCTGCGCATTTCACCGCTACACATGGAATTCCACTTTCCTCTTCTGCACTCAAGTTTTCCAGTTTCCAATGACCCTCCACGGTTGAGCCGTGGGCTTTCACATCAGACTTAAAAAACCGCCTACGCGCGCTTTACGCCCAATAATTCCGGATAACGCTTGCCACCTACGTATTACCGCGGCTGCTGGCACGTAGTTAGCCGTGGCTTTCTGGTTAGGTACCGTCAAGACGTGCACAGTTACTTACACGTTTGTTCTTCCCTAACAACAGAGCTTTACGATCCGAAGACCTTCATCACTCACGCGGCGTTGCTCCGTCAGGCTTTCGCCCATTGCGGAAGATTCCCTACTGCTGCCTCCCGTAGGAGTCTGGACCGTGTCTCAGTTCCAGTGTGGCCGATCACCCTCTCAGGTCGGCTACGTATCGTCGCCTTGGTAAGCCGTTACCTTACCAACTAGCTAATACGGCGCGGGTCCATCTATAAGTGACAGCAAGACCGTCTTTCACTATCGAACCATGCGGTTCGATATGTTATCCGGCATTAGCTCCGGTTTCCCGAAGTTATTCCAGTCTTATAGGTAGGTTACCCACGTGTTACTCACCCGTCCGCCGCTAACGTCAAAGGAGCAAGCTCCTCTTCAGTTCGCTCGACTTGCATGTATTAGGCACGCCGCCAGCGTTCATCCTGAGCCAGGATCAAACTCTCCATAAAAGAAGTAAGCTTGATATAGCTCGTTGATTGGTTAAGCCAATCACTCTGAAAGTACTTAACGTACTCAAATTATTGGAATTAACGTTGACATATTGTCATTCAGTTTTCAATGTTCATGCGTCGTTTCTTTCGACTCGACAAGAATTAATTATACAGACTTTTGTAATGAAAGTCAACACTTTTATTCTATTTTTCCAAAGAAAAAATGACCGCTAGGTCATGATAAAAGTTTGCTTGGCAACGTCCTACTCTCGCGGAACGTAAGTCCGACTACCATCGGCGCTAAAGAGCTTAACTTCTGTGTTCGGCATGGGAACAGGTGTGACCTCTTTGCTATTGTCACCAAACAATGTTTTACTTTATGTCAAACGTTTTCACTTCGTAAAGTGACTTTGAATGTTATACATTCAAAACTAGATAGTAAGTAGATTTTCACAAGCATTACCTTATGAACTAATTTGATTAAGTCTTCGATCGATTAGTATTCGTCAGCTCCACGTATCGCTACGCTTCCACCTCGAACCTATTAACCTCATCATCTTTGAGGGATCTTATAACCGAAGTTGGGAAATCTCATCTTGAGGGGGGCTTCATGCTTAGATGCTTTCAGCACTTATCCCGTCCATACATAGCTACCCAGCTATGCCGTTGGCACGACAACTGGTACACCAGAGGTATGTCCATCCCGGTCCTCTCGTACTAAGGACAGCGCCTCTCAAATTTCCTACGCCCACGACGGATAGGGACCGAACTGTCTCACGACGTTCTGAACCCAGCTCGCGTACCGCTTTAATGGGCGAACAGCCCAACCCTTGGGACCGACTACAGCCCCAGGATGCGATGAGCCGACATCGAGGTGCCAAACCTCCCCGTCGATGTGAACTCTTGGGGGAGATAAGCCTGTTATCCCCGGGGTAGCTTTTATCCGTTGAGCGATGGCCCTTCCATGCGGAACCACCGGATCACTAAGTCCGTCTTTCGACCCTGCTCGACTTGTAGGTCTCGCAGTCAAGCTCCCTTATGCCTTTACACTCTATGAATGATTTCCAACCATTCTGAGGGAACCTTTGAGCGCCTCCGTTACACTTTAGGAGGCGACCGCCCCAGTCAAACTGCCCGCCTGACACTGTCTCCCAACTCGATAAGAGTTGCGGGTTAGAAATCCAATACAATTAGGGTAGTATCCCACCAATGCCTCCACGTAAGCTAGCGCTCACGCTTCTAAGGCTCCTACCTATCCTGTACAAACTGTACCGAATTTCAATATCAGGCTACAGTAAAGCTCCACGGGGTCTTTCCGTCCTGTCGCGGGTAACCGGCATCTTCACCGGTACTATGATTTCACCGAGTCTCTCGTTGAGACAGTGCCCAAATCGTTACGCCTTTCGTGCGGGTCGGAACTTACCCGACAAGGAATTTCGCTACCTTAGGACCGTTATAGTTACGGCCGCCGTTTACTGGGGCTTCGATTCGTAGCTTCGCTAATGCTAACCACTCCTCTTAACCTTCCAGCACCGGGCAGGCGTCAGCCCCTATACGTCACCTTACGGTTTAGCAGAGACCTGTGTTTTTGATAAACAGTCGCTTGGGCCTATTCACTGCGGCTCTTCGAAGCGTGAACCTCAAAGAGCACCCCTTCTCCCGAAGTTACGGGGTCATTTTGCCGAGTTCCTTAACGAGAGTTCGCTCGCTCACCTTAGAATTCTCATCTTGACTACCTGTGTCGGTTTGCGGTACGGGCACCAATCTTCTAGCTAGAGGCTTTTCTCGGCAGTGTGAAATCAACGACTCGAGGAAAACTTGTTTCCTCTCCCCATCACAGCTTGACCTTAATGAGTGCCGGATTTGCCTAACACTCAGTCTTACTGCTTAGACGTGCACTCCAACAGCACGCTTCGCCTATCCTACTGCGTCCCCCCATCGCTTAAAACGAATCATGGTGGTACAGGAATATCAACCTGTTATCCATCGCCTACGCCTGTCGGCCTCAGCTTAGGACCCGACTAACCCAGAGCGGACGAGCCTTCCTCTGGAAACCTTAGTCAATCGGTGGACGGGATTCTCACCCGTCTTTCGCTACTCACACCGGCATTCTCACTTCTAAGCGCTCCACATGTCCTTGCGGTCATGCTTCAACGCCCTTAGAACGCTCTCCTACCATTGTCCTGAAGGACAATCCACAGCTTCGGTAATATGTTTAGCCCCGGTACATTTTCGGCGCAGTGTCACTCGACTAGTGAGCTATTACGCACTCTTTAAATGATGGCTGCTTCTAAGCCAACATCCTAGTTGTCTGGGCAACGCCACATCCTTTTCCACTTAACATATATTTTGGGACCTTAGCTGGTGGTCTGGGCTGTTTCCCTTTCGAACACGGACCTTATCACCCATGTTCTGACTCCCAAGTTAAATTATTTGGCATTCGGAGTTTGTCTGAATTCGGTAACCCGAGAGGGGCCCCTCGTCCAAACAGTGCTCTACCTCCAATAATCATCACTTGAGGCTAGCCCTAAAGCTATTTCGGAGAGAACCAGCTATCTCCAAGTTCGATTGGAATTTCTCCGCTACCCTCAGTTCATCCGCTCACTTTTCAACGTAAGTCGGTTCGGTCCTCCATTCAGTGTTACCTGAACTTCAACCTGACCAAGGGTAGATCACCTGGTTTCGGGTCTACGACCAAATACTCATTCGCCCTATTCAGACTCGCTTTCGCTACGGCTCCACATTTTCTGCTTAACCTTGCATCAGATCGTAACTCGCCGGTTCATTCTACAAAAGGCACGCCATCACCCATTAACGGGCTCTGACTACTTGTAAGCACACGGTTTCAAGTTCTCTTTCACTCCCCTTCCGGGGTACTTTTCACCTTTCCCTCACGGTACTGGTTCACTATCGGTCACTAGAGAGTATTTAGCCTTGGGAGATGGTCCTCCCAGATTCCGACGGAATTTCACGTGCTCCGCCGTACTCAGGATCCACTCAAGAGGGAATATGTTTTCGACTACAGGATTTTTACCTTCTCTGATTAACCTTTCCAGGTTATTCGTCTAACATGTTCCTTTGTAACTCCATAAGAGTGTCCTACAACCCCAACAAGCAAGCTTGTTGGTTTGGGCTCTTCCCGTTTCGCTCGCCGCTACTCAGGGAATCGATTTTTCTTTCTCTTCCTCCGGGTACTAAGATGTTTCAGTTCTCCGGGTCTACCTTCTCACATGCTATGTATTCACATGCGGATAACACGACATAACTCGTGCTGGGTTCCCCCATTCGGAAATCTCTGGATCACAGCTTACTTACAGCTCCCCAAAGCATATCGTCGTTAGTAACGTCCTTCATCGGCTTCTAGTGCCAAGGCATCCACCGTGCGCCCTTAATAACTTAATCTAGACGTGTTGATAAGCGTTCGCATTCTTATTCATCACGGCACAAATCACTCAGTTACTTACGCAAGTAAGCGCCTTCGTTCTTGTTTGTGATTCATAGACTGACAAACGCTTTCAATCACGTCTATCCTATCTATGTTATAATGCTTAACTTATCTTCACCAGTTATTAATTATGTGAGTCGTCTGTCGACGACTAGCGATAATTTTTTGTTTCAAGCTTTTCGCTTGTCACTCGGTTTTGCTTGGTAAAATCAATACTTACTTATCTAGTTTTCAATGTACAATGTTGAATCCTCAACCTATATGAGCATTCAAAACTGAATACAATATGTCACGTTATTCCTTATCGCCTTAAGGCGATATTCCGTATATATCCTTAGAAAGGAGGTGATCCAGCCGCACCTTCCGATACGGCTACCTTGTTACGACTTCACCCCAATCATTTGTCCCACCTTCGACGGCTAGCTCCAAATGGTTACTCCACCGGCTTCGGGTGTTACAAACTCTCGTGGTGTGACGGGCGGTGTGTACAAGACCCGGGAACGTATTCACCGTAGCATGCTGATCTACGATTACTAGCGATTCCAGCTTCATGTAGTCGAGTTGCAGACTACAATCCGAACTGAGAACAACTTTATGGGATTTGCTTGACCTCGCGGTTTCGCTGCCCTTTGTATTGTCCATTGTAGCACGTGTGTAGCCCAAATCATAAGGGGCATGATGATTTGACGTCATCCCCACCTTCCTCCGGTTTGTCACCGGCAGTCAACTTAGAGTGCCCAACTTAATGATGGCAACTAAGCTTAAGGGTTGCGCTCGTTGCGGGACTTAACCCAACATCTCACGACACGAGCTGACGACAACCATGCACCACCTGTCATTTTGTCCTCCGAAGAGGAAAACTCTATCTCTAGAGCGGTCAAAAGATGTCAAGATTTGGTAAGGTTCTTCGCGTTGCTTCGAATTAAACCACATGCTCCACCGCTTGTGCGGGTCCCCGTCAATTCCTTTGAGTTTCAGTCTTGCGACCGTACTCCCCAGGCGGAGTGCTTAATGCGTTAGCTGCAGCACTAAGGGGCGGAAACCCCCTAACACTTAGCACTCATCGTTTACGGCGTGGACTACCAGGGTATCTAATCCTGTTTGATCCCCACGCTTTCGCACATCAGCGTCAGTTACAGACCAGAAAGCCGCCTTCGCCACTGGTGTTCCTCCATATCTCTGCGCATTTCACCGCTACACATGGAATTCCACTTTCCTCTTCTGCACTCAAGTTTTCCAGTTTCCAATGACCCTCCACGGTTGAGCCGTGGGCTTTCACATCAGACTTAAAAAACCGCCTACGCGCGCTTTACGCCCAATAATTCCGGATAACGCTTGCCACCTACGTATTACCGCGGCTGCTGGCACGTAGTTAGCCGTGGCTTTCTGGTTAGGTACCGTCAAGACGTGCACAGTTACTTACACGTTTGTTCTTCCCTAACAACAGAGCTTTACGATCCGAAGACCTTCATCACTCACGCGGCGTTGCTCCGTCAGGCTTTCGCCCATTGCGGAAGATTCCCTACTGCTGCCTCCCGTAGGAGTCTGGACCGTGTCTCAGTTCCAGTGTGGCCGATCACCCTCTCAGGTCGGCTACGTATCGTCGCCTTGGTAAGCCGTTACCTTACCAACTAGCTAATACGGCGCGGGTCCATCTATAAGTGACAGCAAGACCGTCTTTCACTATCGAACCATGCGGTTCGATATGTTATCCGGCATTAGCTCCGGTTTCCCGAAGTTATTCCAGTCTTATAGGTAGGTTACCCACGTGTTACTCACCCGTCCGCCGCTAACGTCAAAGGAGCAAGCTCCTCTTCAGTTCGCTCGACTTGCATGTATTAGGCACGCCGCCAGCGTTCATCCTGAGCCAGGATCAAACTCTCCATAAAAGAAGTAAGCTTGATATAGCTCGTTGATTGGTTAAGCCAATCACTCTGAAAGTACTTAACGTACTCAAATTATTGGAATTAACGTTGACATATTGTCATTCAGTTTTCAATGTTCATTATTATAAGAAATCATAAAAATGGTGGAGACTAGCGGGATCGAACCGCTGACCTCCTGCGTGCAAAGCAGGCGCTCTCCCATCTGAGCTAAGCCCCCATATTAAGAAAAGTGTTTTTAAGAAGTCGGGAAGACAGGATTTGAACCTGCGACCCCTTGGTCCCAAACCAAGTGCTCTACCAAGCTGAGCTACTTCCCGTTATTAAAAATGGCGCGCCCGATAGGAGTCGAACCCATAACCTCTTGATCCGTAGTCAAACGCTCTATCCAATTGAGCTACGGGCGCTTATTAATGGTGCCGAGGACCGGAATCGAACCGGTACGGTGATCTCTCACCGCAGGATTTTAAGTCCTGTGCGTCTGCCAGTTCCGCCACCCCGGCAAAATAAATGGAGCAGAAGACGGGATTCGAACCCGCGACCCCAACCTTGGCAAGGTTGTATTCTACCGCTGAACTACTTCTGCTCATTAGTATTCGAATGATGAGCCATAGAGGATTCGAACCTCTGACCCTCTGATTAAAAGTCAGATGCTCTACCAACTGAGCTAATGGCTCATATAAATGGTGCCGGCCAGAGGACTTGAACCCCCAACCTACTGATTACAAGTCAGTTGCTCTACCAATTGAGCTAGGCCGGCTATTAAAATGGTGGAGAATGACGGGTTCGAACCGCCGACCCTCTGCTTGTAAGGCAGATGCTCTCCCAGCTGAGCTAATTCTCCTAATCAATTGCCTAGCAACGTCCTACTCTCGCGGAACGTAAGTCCGACTACCATCGGCGCTAAAGAGCTTAACTTCTGTGTTCGGCATGGGAACAGGTGTGACCTCTTTGCTATTGTCACTAGACAAATTTTATTCCGTAGCTTTTGTCGGCTACCTTTTTATAATACACAGTTTGCAAACACTTTTCAATAGTTAATTTTACACTTTCTTAAAGCTTTTTACAAACGTTTTACTTATGTATGCCGCTTGTTTTTGACGACTTTTATATATTACATAATTCTATTCGAAGTGTCAACACTTTTTATATGTTTTTTCAACTTTTTATTTCTCAAGTTCTATCAAATGGCATTGCATTTATCCGCACGATTGATGCGCTCACTTTGAAATATTCTATAGCCTTTTCTTTAAAATAGCAAGTGGTTTTTTAATATTCATGTAAAAAACTTAATATTTCTTTCATGGTAGCGTAAAAGCCTATACTTTATAGGTGGATTTTATAATTCTTCTTTCAATACTTTTGCACTTTCAGTCTTTCTAGCAATACATTGTTGATGACATACATTTCACTTTTCCTTAATATGACAACAAAAATATGACGCGACTCAAGTCTAGGAACTTCTTTAAAGTCATTCCTAGTTGAGTCACGCTCATTTTAATCTACTATCTCTTTATACTAAGTATGCAATTTATTTTTGGCGCATATAAGGGAATAATAAAACGTCGCGAATAGATGGTGAATTTGTTAGTAACATCACTAAGCGATCGATACCGATTCCTAGTCCTCCTGTTGGTGGCATACCATATTCTAATGCTTCGATAAAGTCCTCATCCATTTCATGTGCTTCATCATTACCTTGTTCCTTCTCAACAAGTTGTGCTTCAAAACGCTGACGTTGATCAATTGGATCATTCAATTCTGTGAAGGCATTCGCATGTTCACGACCAACAATAAACAGCTCAAAGCGATCTGTGAAACGTGGATCTTCAGGATTTTTCTTCGCAAGTGGCGAAATCTCAATCGGATGGCCATAGATGAAGGTTGGTTGAATTAACGTCTCTTCAACTTTTTGTTCGAAAAATTCATTTAGAATATGGCCGTATTTCATATTTTTATCAACTTCAATGCCGTGTTCTTTCGCAAGCGCATGTGCTTCTTCATCTGTTTTCACATCAAAGAAGTTCACACCTGTCGCTTCTTTTACCGCATCCACAATGTGTAAACGACGCCATTGAGGCTCTAAATCAATAGTATTATCGCCATATTGAATTGAAGTCGTGCCTAAAACTTTGCGCGCAATATGTGCAATTAATTCTTCAGTTAATCTCATAATATCTTTATAATCTGCGTAAGCTTCATATAATTCAATCATTGTAAATTCTGGATTATGGCGCGTTGACACACCTTCATTACGAAATACTCGACCGATTTCGTATACTTTTTCTAAGCCACCTACAATTAGGCGTTTAAGATGAAGTTCGATCGCAATACGCATATATAATGTCGCATCTAGCGCATTGTGATGCGTCACAAATGGACGTGCAGCAGCACCACCAGCGATTTGATGCATCATCGGCGTTTCAACTTCAAGGTAGCCTTTTTCATTGAGGTAAGTGCGCATTTCTTGAATGATACGACTGCGATTAATGAACGTTTGCGTACTTTCTTCATTTGTAATTAAATCTAAATAACGTTGACGGTAGCGTTGTTCAATATCTTGAAGACCATGGTGTTTATCTGGGAGTGGGCGTAAAGACTTCGATAACAATTTGAATGCTTTCGCTTTAACCGAAAGTTCTCCTGTATTTGTTTTGAACATGACGCCTTCAACGCCAACGATATCGCCTAAATCTGCAGAATTCCAAATGTCGAATTGTTCTTCTCCCACTTGGTCTTTGCGCACGTAAATTTGAATTTGTCCTGTCAAATCTTTAATATGTGCAAATCCTGCCTTACCTTTACCACGCTTAGTCATTAATCTTCCTGCAATTACCGCATGACTCTCTGATTCTTTTTCAACGAGTTCTTCTTTAGCATATTTGTCCCATTCTGATTTTAATGATGCTGCATCACCTGTGCGATCAAATTTCTCACCAAAAGGGTCAATTCCTAAATCACGTAACTCTTGTAATTTTTGACGGCGTACTTGCATTTGGTCGTTCATTTCTTCTGACATGCTTACCTCTCCTTTTTATTTATGCTTCTACTTTAGTTTGTTGTGCTAACATTTCTTCACGAAATTCCGTTAAAATTTTAACCATTTCTGCTTCTGTTTCCGCTTGATTTAATGCTTTTCGAGCTTTTCCATTTCCTCTTATGCCTTTTAAATACCATGAGGCATGTTTGCGCATTTCCATTACGCCTACTTTTTCGCCTTTTAAATCGACTAAGCGACGTAAATGTAGCAACGCAATTTCAACCTTATCATCCACCTCTGGCTCATCAATCAGTTCGCCAGTTTCTAAATAGTGGACGGTTCTATAAATCATCCATGGGTTCCCTAATGCTTCACGGCCAATCATTACCGCATCTACCCCTGTTTCTTTCAGCATTTTTTCTGCAAGCTCAGGACTCGTTACGTCACCGTTACCAATTACTGGAATATTAACCGCTTCTTTTACTTGGCGAATAATATCCCAGTCCGCTTGACCTTCATACATTTGAACACGTGTACGACCATGTAATGAAATCGCTGCTGCACCTGCACGTTCTGCTGCTTTGGCATTCTCAACCGCATAGATATGATCTTCATCCCAGCCGATACGCATTTTGCACGTAACAGGCTTACTTACACGCTCAGTTACCGCAGAAACCATTTCATAAATCTTGTTTGGATCAAGTAACCAACGCGCGCCTGCTTCACACTTAATTATTTTTGAGACTGGGCAACCCATATTAATATCTATAATATCCGCTGTTGTGTTTTTATCAACGTACTCTGCAGCCTCAACGAGCGTTTCTTTTTCTCCACCAAAAATTTGTAGCGAAAGTGGGCGTTCATTTTCATCAATATATAACATTTTCATCGTCTTAGGATTATTAAATAAAATCGCTTTATCACTGACCATTTCCGCACAAACTAATCCAGCTCCAAATTCTTTCACAGTAAGTCGGAATGCTGAGTTACACACACCTGCCATTGGCGCAAGTACGACTCTATTTTCTATTTCGACGTCTCCAATTTTCCACATAATGTCGTGCCTCCAATAAATACTTTATCATTACGAATTAGACACTGATGCCAACATACTTTGTTGAACCTGGCCTAAATTTGAATCAACCTTCATATTTTACAACTGTTTCGTCAGATTGAACAAGAGAATGAATTGTTTTTTGGCTACGTGGTTCAACAACTTGTGAAGCAATCTCATTTAGAGGTATCATTACGAACGCACGTTCAGTCATTCTTGGGTGTGGTATAGTAAGTCGGTCTGTCTCAATAATTTTATCACCATACAATAAAATATCTATATCCATTGTTCGAGGACCCCAGCGTTCTTTGCGTACACGATGCAAGTCCTTTTCGATGGTTAAACATTTTTCTAGTAATACTTCTGGGGTACATGTTGTTTTAACATGTAGACATAGGTTTAAAAAGTCTGGTTGCGCTACATATCCGACTGGTTTTGTTTCATACATGGAAGAGACATGTTGAATATCGACATCATTTAATTGGCCAATGCGTTCAATTGCATCTTTAAGTTGCTCTGCTCGATTGCCGATATTACTTCCTAAGCCTAAATAAACATCAACCATGATGTTTTGCCCTCACAATTTCAATCCCCACCCCGTCATAGATACCATGAATTGGTGGGTTCTTTTTCGTAATTCTAACTTTCGTTTCCATTACACGATTATAGTGTGAATTTATACGCTTTGCAATATGTTCGGCAAGATATTCAAGTAAATTCACAGGTGAGCCTTCCATAATGGCTTTAACATCTTCATAGACTTCTCCATAATGAACGGTATCTTCTACGCGGTCAGATTTTCCTGCTTCAGACAAATCTACTTTTAGTTCGATATCTACGACAAAAACTTGTCCAATTTCATTTTCTGCTGGTAATGCGCCGTGATAAGCATAAAATTCTAGCCCTTTTAAAAAAATATTATCTCTCATCTTCATATCCTTTCAATGTATCCATCGCTTTGGCGAGACGTGCATTCATTTGAACGTTATGAACACGCACACCATGAACACCTTTCATAATACCGTAAGCAGTCGTCGCAGCGGTAGCTTCGTCGCGCTCATCTACTTTATTGTCCCCGCCTAAAATTTCTTTAATAAAACGTTTTCGACTTGTTGCCAATAACACTTTAAATCCTGTCGCAACGAGTTCGTCTAAACGCTTCATCACTTCTTGTTCTTCTTCGCGCGTTTTCGCAAAACCAATTCCAGGATCTAACCAAACCTTCTGTTGAGGAATACCAGCAAGCACTGCTTTATTCGCTTGTTTCAACAATGTCACTAGCATTTCATCTACGACGGGCGCATCACGTTGATCATCGCCGTTATGCATGAGAATGATTTCAGCATCATATCGGGCAACCACTTTTAAAATAGCTTCGTCATAAAGACCTGCCCATTGATCATTAATAATGTGAGCGCCCGCTTTCAATGCAGCTTCAGCGACTTCACTTCGAAATGTATCTACAGATATTTGTGCTGGAATCCCCTTTAATGCTTTCACAACAGGGATAACACGTTGTAATTCCTCCTCTACGCTCACTGTTTCATGGCCAGGACGGGTTGATACACCACCAACATCAATAATATGTGCGCCTTCCTTGACCATTCGTTCTGCGTGACGCACTGCTTTTTCTACATCGTTGTACATTCCACCATCTGAAAATGAGTCAGGTGTCACATTTAAAATCCCCATGATTTGTGTAGTTTGCATAGTGGGTCATCCTTTCTATATGAATATATCCATTATAGCAAATTTGTGCTTTATTCATACTATAATACCGCTATTCAATAGCACAAAAAGAGACGCGTTACATGTGCAGGACATAAGAATATTTTCAATCCAGACAGCTACTGTGACTTTTAACAGTTGCTTTCTTATTAGATGTGGGACAGAAATCTATTTGATTTCGTTGTCCCACCAACTAAAACAAAAATAGCGATGAAGAAATCTATCACACAGAATTCTTCATCGCTCATCTTAATAAATTTTTATACAATGTAACTCTGAACTAGACGCTACATGCTTTTGTCATTTCACGCTACGTTCAGGAGATACTTTCATCCTTTTAATTTTCAAAATGGTATAGTGGCGTTGATAAGTAACGTTCACCGTTACTTGGTAAGACAGTTACAACTGTTTTACCTTTACCTAATTCTTTCGCTTTTTGAATCGCTGCATGAATCGCCGCACCTGAAGAAATTCCACCTAATATCCCTTCTTCTTTTGCCACACGACGAGACGTTTCCATTGCCACTTCGTTACCGACTTTGATGACTTCATCATAAATTTCAGTGTTTAACGTATCAGGAACAAATCCTGCACCTAAACCTTGTAATTTATGTGGTCCAGGTTCTCCACCGCTCAACACTGGAGAATCTTCTGGCTCTATCGCAACAAGTTGAATGTTAGGGTATTTTTCTTTTAATACTTTACCAGCACCTGATAATGTACCGCCTGTACCGACACCTGCTAAAAATGCATCGATTGTTTTACCTTCGAATTGTTCCACAAGCTCAGGTCCTGTTGTAAGTTCATGAACTCTAGGGTTTGCAGGGTTTTCGAATTGTTGTGGTTCGAAATAGCCGTGTGCTTCTTTTAATTCTTTAGCTTTTTTGATTGCACCTTTCATCGCTTCAGCCCCTGGTGTTAAAACTAATTCAGCACCATAAGCTTTTAATAAGTTACGTCGCTCTTGGCTCATCGTTTCTGGCATTGTAAATACCGCTTTATAGCCTTTTGCTGCACATACAAATGCTAAACCAATACCTGTGTTACCACTTGTAGGTTCAACAATGGTATCACCTGGTTTAATTTTGCCGTCTTTTTCAGCTTGTTCAATCATCGCTAAAGCAATACGGTCTTTAACTGAACCACCTGGGTTTTGGTATTCTAATTTGACATAGATGTCTGCTGCATCTTCACCAGCTTGGTGTCTTAATTTTACTACGGGTGTTTGACCAATGATTTCAGTAATATTTTCTACAGGTTTTCTTACCATTTTAATAACCTCACTTTATTTTAATATTCATCCCTAGAATACTTAGTTTTTAAATCGGATATAAATACAGTGTATCATTTTTCTGACAATTAAAAAAGCCTGATGCTTAATCTAAAGAAAAAATAATTGAGGACAACCTCATCATTCGCCCCGTAGCACACTGTAACTTTCTAACGTTGTTGCTTGAGTTCGTTCAGTACACCTTGCAATTCTTCTTCAGTATATTGGTATTTGGAACGACAAAAATGACATTCTGCCTCTGCCCCATGGTCTACTTTAATCATATTCTCGATTTCAGCTTCACCTAAACCTCGCATTGCATTTAAAAATTTATCATGCCCACACTGGCATTCAAATTGTGCAGGAATCGTTTCTAAAAATTCAACATTGTCTTCGCCAAAAATATGGATGAGCATCTGCTCTGGCGTTAAACCGTCATCAACAAGTTGAGATACTGGTGTCATTGTCGCAATCGCAGCTTCTAGTTTATCAATTGTTTCTTCTTTTGCTCCCGGCATCACTTGAATAATAAAACCACCTGCCGCTTTGATTGAGTTATCAGGATTCACAAGGACTCCCACACCTACAGAAGAAGGCGTTTGTTCACTATTGGCAAAGTAATAAGTGAAATCTTCACCAAGCTCACCAGAAACAATCGGGCTATTGCCTGTATAATAATCTCTCATCCCAACGTCTTTTACAACATTGATTGCGCCAGTAGTGCCTACCGCGCGACGCACATCTAATTTCCCTGCGTCATTCAAAGGGAAATGCGTTTGCGGATGTGTCACATAGCCACGGACTTTGCCGTTAGCATTGGCATCAGCAATAATTTTGCCGATTGGACCACCACCATCTACAGTCACCGTTAACTTCTGTTCGCCTTTCAACATTGCCCCCATCATTAGTGCCGCTGTCATCGTTCTTCCTAATGCAGCTGATGCTGTAGGCCAAGTGTAATGACGTGTTTGCGCTTCTTGGATAGTAGCGGATGTTTTCGCACTGTACGCGCGTATTTCGCCGTTATAGGCTAATGCCTTGACGATATAATCTTGAGTCATTGCTATTCGCTCCTTCATTTGTTTCATTTTTTATAATAATCGCATTGGCGTGTTCACTCAACTAATATGATTCTTACGTTCAAGTTAAACTCAACTCAAAAAGAAGCCGTCTCGAAAGCAATATTTCGAGACGGCATTTTATTCCATTAGCGTGGCGGTTTATCTTCGCCTGGACGATCAATTTTAGGTTCTTCTGCATAACCTGTAGTGTCGCCAGATGATTCACGGTCACTGTCGTTTTGACGTGATGCATCTTTTGTGTCGTGATGCCCTTGAGCATCTGATTGTTCTTCTTTAGCATCAACTTGACGTTTAGATACACCTGCACGCGAACGATTTGTTAAGTCTTCTTGCTCACGTCGAATTTCGTCGTAAGATTTGCCATATTTACCTTCTTCAAATTCACTGTCGTTGCGTTCAACTACTTTTGCATCATCATAGTTCACTACTGGTAAGTGACCTTCATGGAAAAGTGATTGAATTTGCTCAGCAACCAATGTCTCTTCAGTAAGTAATGTTTCAGCAATTAATCTTAATTGAGCTTCATGTTCTGTAAGAATTTGTTTACAACGTTCGTATTGTTCTTTAATAATACGTTGAACTTCTTTATCGATTTCGTAAGCAATTTGTCCTGAATATTCAGGTTGGCCTGACATATCTTTTCCTAAAAAGACTTGTCCGCCACCGTGTGAAAATTGTAATGGTCCAAGTTTTTTACTCATACCATATTCTGTTACCATTTGACGTGCCAATTGCGTTGCACGCTCAAAGTCATTAGAAGCTCCTGTAGAAACTTCATCAAAAATGATATCTTCTGCCACTCGACCACCAAGAAGTCCACAAATCTTGTCGAGCATCTCTGGCTCTGTCATTAAGAAACGGTCTTGTTTAGGTAACATCATCGCATAACCGCCTGCTTGGCCACGTGGTACGATAGTCACTTTATGCACCACTTCAGCTTCGTCAAGCACCATTCCAATGACAGTATGTCCTGCTTCATGGTGCGCAACTATGTTACGCTCCTTGTCCGAAATCACACGTGATTTTTTAGCTGGACCGGCAATGACACGGTCTGTCGCTTCTTCGATATCACGCATATCAATTTTCTTCTTACCACTACGCGCAGCAATTAACGATGCTTCGTTTAATAAATTTTCTAAATCAGCACCTGAAAAACCAGGTGTACGTTGTGCGATAGCTTTTAAATCTACCGTTTCGTCTAAAGGTTTGTTTTTCGCATGTACATGTAATACTGCTTCACGACCTTTAACATCCGGACGACCTACTTGAATTTGTCGGTCGAATCGACCTGGACGTAATAAAGCGGGATCTAAAATATCTGGACGGTTTGTTGCAGCAATCATAATGATACCTTCGTTTTCACCAAATCCATCCATTTCAACGAGTAATTGGTTCAGTGTTTGTTCACGTTCATCATGTCCACCACCGACACCAGCACCACGTTGACGACCTACAGCATCAATCTCATCTATAAAAATGATACACGGCGCATTCTTTTTCGCGTTTTCAAATAAGTCACGCACACGGCTCGCACCAACACCTACAAACATCTCAACGAAATCCGAACCACTGATTGAGAAGAATGGTACACCCGCTTCACCCGCAACAGCTCGTGCGAGTAATGTTTTACCTGTACCTGGAGGCCCAACAAGTAAGACCCCTTTCGGTATACGTGAGCCCATTTGTTTAAATTTCTTGTTATCTTTTAAGAAATCAACAATTTCAATTAATTCTTGTTTCTCTTCATCAGCACCAGCAACATCTGTAAAACGGACACGTCGTTTTTGGTTGTCGTACATTTTGGCTTTAGATTTACCAAAATTCATCATACGGCCACCACCGCCGCCACCTTGTGCTTGGCTTAAGAAGAAGATAAAGAGTAGTGCGATGACTAAGACAGGAATCAATGTAGTTAGTATACTAACAAATACACTTTGTCCTTCTTCCTCTTTAACCGTAAATTCTAAGTTTTTCTGATCTTTGGCGATATCAGTAACCTGTTCTAGCTCTTTATCATTATTAAATAAAATCGTTGATGAATAGTCATCTCCGTTGTTTAACTTACCACTTACTTTGTACACGTTGTTTTCCGGCTGTACTTCTAATGTTTTAAGTTTGCCGTCTTTTAATTCTTGTGTAAATTGCTTGTACGTAAGTTCTTTAGGCACTTTTCCATTCCCGTTAATCCAAGAAAAGAGCCCAAACATTACAACGCCGATTAAAGCTATAAACAGCACATTACGAAAAGCTTTTTGCATGCGTCGTTTCCTCCTACTTCAAATATAAAACTAAGAAAAATTTTACCATAACTTAATTACGGCTGGCTAGTAATAGACATTAGTTACGGACGTCAATACGTCAATTGCACGATAACTTTGAAGCCTATTACATAGCACTTTGCGTTTATTGCTCATAAATTGCTGGTTTTAAAGTACCGATATAAGGTAAATTTCGATATTTTTCCTTATAGTCCAATCCATATCCTACCACAAATTCGTCTGGAATTTGACGTCCTACGTATTTCGCTTCAATGTCAGCTTTACGACGATTAGGCTTATCTAGTAACGTCACAATTTCCAATGATTTTACACGGCGTGAGGCTAATAATTCTGTAATTGATTTAAGCGTTGTTCCAGTTTCAAGAATGTCTTCAATGATTAAAACATCTTTATTTTCGATAGACGTACTTAAATCTTTTAAAATTTGTACTTCCCCTGTTGATTCTGTACCACCGTGGTAACTTGAAACATCCATAAAATCAATTGATAAAGGCGTATCAATACGTTTGATTAAATCTGTCATAAATAATACGGAGCCTTTTAAAATACCGACACATAATAAGTCTTTACCACGATAATCTTCAGTAATCGCATGACCTAATTTATCACAAATGTCATAAATTTCTGTTTCTGTTAGTAGTACATCCTTTAAATCATTTTTCATTTCCTTCATCTCCTAAATATGCGATATTAATTAAATGTTTGTATGTTTTAAACTGATACAATTCACCTACCGCTAGAATTTGCCCTTTGGCGTCCACAATCACGGGAATGCGATTGCGTTCATCTTGAGGTACTTTGGCATCAATCATTAAGCGCGATATTTTTTTATGTCCATGTTGGTGTAACGTCACACGATCTCCTGTTTGGCGTGGACGGATGTGTATTGGTAAATGTACGTCTGCTAATGCATTCAATTCAATTTGATAATCTCCAAATATATAACATCCTGGTGCGTCAATTTGAATGGGTGTCGGTTGTATTTTTTGAATAGCAGCAGCTATGGTTAATTTATCATACACGATGTTAATGCGCCACGTGTTTGACGTATAAAGCTCTAATTGTGCCACGTGACGCGCCATTTTTGCGAACCAATCTTGATACTGAGCATCGCTAATCCTTGCAAATGTATCCCACTTTTGTATCAATTTATCTAAAATAATCATCCTAACATGCTCCGGACATTTAAGAAACGATGCTAGTGACATTTCATAGCCTTTTGCACCCTCTGTAACTTTTGTTTCTATATATGTTTGAGCTATCGTTTCAAAATGCGCAAGGGATGCT
Organism: Staphylococcus ratti; assembly: GCF_020883535.1. Classification (NCBI taxonomy): domain Bacteria; kingdom Bacillati; phylum Bacillota; class Bacilli; order Caryophanales; family Staphylococcaceae; genus Staphylococcus; species Staphylococcus ratti. Next base: position 2,146,918 of record NZ_CP086654.1, read on the forward strand.
TTATGCATTTCATATAATTTATTTAAATGTTCTGTTTTAAATTGTGCATTTGACTCAATTAGAGGCAGTATTTCATTTCGAATCGCATTGCGCACATACTTTGTGTCTTGGTTACTTTCATCTTCAAAATAAGGGACTTGGTGCGTTTGTTGAAATGCTTGAATATCTGATTTTGTTTCTTCTAGCATTGGCCGAACGAGACGATACCCTTTTCGTTGTTCGCAAGCTTCAATGCCTAAAGTGCTTCGTAACACTTTACCAGTAAATACACGGTAAAAAATTGTTTCCATTTGGTCATCAAAATGATGTGCAGTCAGTAATACATCTGCTTGTAATTGATGCATCATTGAATCAAACCATGCATATCGCGCTTGTCTCGCTTCATTTTGAATACTCCGCTGTGCTTGAAGCGTTGTGTTTAAATCCAATAAATGGATATGAACAGCAACTTGATGCGCCTCACAATAACGTGTTAAAAATTGTGCTTCTTCATCAGAAGATTGACGGACACCATGATGAACATGTAGTACCGTCAATTGTCGATATGTCGATGGATAGTGATGTAATAATCGATACAATAAGACCATGCTATCGATACCTGTTGAAACGGCAACAACAAGATGATCATCTGGTTTCCAAGTTATGTTCATCATACGACCTCCACACAAAATAAGGGTTGAGATTCAAAGTGTGCCTTCGCTTCTCAACCCCCTTCATTAAATTAACGACGCGCGCCTCTACCACCACGTCTTGATTCTGTTTGACGCTTAATAGAAGTAAGTTTGTCCTCACTATCTTTTAAGAAGTTTGATAGTTTTTTCTCAAAGTCTTCTGGTTTTTGTGCCGGCTTTTGTCTACGTGGACGTTCTTTGGCTTTTTTAATAGATAAACTGATTTTACCATCATCCGCTACGGTTAATACTTTAACCTCTACTTCATCCCCGACAGTTAAGTGATCTTCCACGTTTTCTACATAGTTATCAGCAACTTCACTGATATGAACTAATCCGCTTTTTCCTTCAGGCAACTCCACAAATGCACCGAATTTTTTGATACCAGTGACTTTACCTTTGACCTTACTTCCTACTTCGATTGACATTGTTTGAATGCATCCTCCCGAGTTCGATATTTAGTTCTATTATACGTGTGTTCTACTATTTTCACAATGACAAATTGATGATTCACTATTTTATTTACGTATTTTACTAAAACTAAAATGAGACAGATGTCCCTTCTATCGTTGGAGGTAGATCTGTCTCATCACAAATTATTCTTTTTGCTTATTCTTTTTCTTTTGATCTGGTTGATCTTCAGGCAACTTAAAGATGATTTCACCGTCATTACTTAAATAATATTCATCTCGCGCTACTTTCTCGATATAGGATGGATCATTTAAGTTGTTCAGTTGCTCTTTAAGCTCAATCTCTTTATCTTGTAATTTTTGATATTCTTCTTCTTTCGCCTGACGTTCATTAGAAGCTTCATTATTACTTTTAATTTGTGCAAACACCATCAATAGCAATACAACAATAATAGCTAACAGTAGCCCACCAAAAACCATAACACGCTTTTTCACTACGCGCTTACGTTGTTCATGGCGTCGTTTTTTAGCATTTTTTTGTGATGTATATTGATTGCCGATATTTTGAACTTTACGATTCATGCGGCATCACCTTTCTTTGCTTCCCTAATCAATACGTGATTCTTTTAAGATTTCATACATCCCTTTAGCATTTTCTTTCGTTGCATGTTCATTAAGCCCAGTCACTTTAATCGTCACAATTTTTTGTCCAAACTGAATCTCAATGACGTCTTCTACTTTAACGTCTGTTCCCGCCTTAGCTGTTTGTCCGTTTACTTTAACGCGCCCCTGATCGCTAATCTCTTTTGCTAGAGTACGTCGTTTAATTAAGCGAGATACTTTTAAATATTTATCGAGTCTCATGATGACCTCCTCGTTCAATGTAGGCTTTTAATGCTTCTTCTGACAAGTCTTGATTTTTGACTTCATCATACAATTTTAAAAAATGCGTCGCAAATACTTTCTCGAATTTGACACGAGACGGCTTCCCTTCCGCCGCTTTTTGTTGTTGCCATATCGTTTTAACATCCTCAACATTTGTTGCTTCACTATCACTAAAAATATGAGGGTGACGACGAATCATTTTTTCAGATAAGCTAGCGACAATTTCTCGTGAATCCATGTAATCTTGTTTTCGTCCAATATTAGCATGTAATAAAACTTGAAGTAGTATATCTCCTAACTCTTCAATCATATGCCAATCATCTTCATGATCAATCGCTTCAAAAAGCTCAAATGTTTCTTCAAGCAAATAACGTTTTAACGACTCATGCGTTTGAACTTTATCCCACGGGCATCCCGTTTCATCATCGACCAGTTTTGAAATGACTTGATCTGCAAAATCAAAGTCTCCATACAAAGCTGTGTCCTCTGTCACTTTCGGAATGACAACGCTAGTTAAATTAGTAAATACATCTTCGTGGTCAAGCTCATACAAAGCACACGTATATTGTTTGGCACCGCTCTGATGCGCTCCGTCCACAATATGTACTTTAAAATCATCCGGATAGCGTTGCATTAATGTTAATTTTAAATCTCCTGCTACCATCGCACTATATACTTGTGTGATTAAAGTCGTTGTTCTTGGATTTAAAGATGTTTCTTGGAGCGCTGTTGCATCAAGCATCGTAAATCCATCATTGGGATCCATAGCAACCGCCGCAAATACATCATCAATAAAACTTCTGCCCCCACGCACTTCCACAGCAACATTATATTGTGGTGCTTTTTTGAATAATAGTTGTGTTGTTGTTTCAGCGACTCTCGGGTGACCAGGCACGGCATAAACAATCGCTTCAGTTTGTGCGCGTTGTAAAAGTTCATCCGTAATGGCTTCATAAACCGGTTCGAATGTGTCGTATTGTTCGTATATGTCATCGAAACTGTGAATTTCTATATTTTCCATTTCTGAAATTACTGGATGGTCTTTCGTACGCACATACAACGTAGATTGCGCTTGTAAAAAACGATAGACACCTAAAGGCAAATCATCCAAACCGTAATTGCCTAGACCAATAATTGAAATTTGATGTGTCATGACGATCTCCTTTTCATAATAGGAATGATTTTATCACCGAATGGTAAATGTACCCATTCCTCCTCATCTAAAATATGCATCCATACAAGCATTAACACAATGCTTACTACGCCAATCATTGCACTAATTGCCAATTCGATTAGGCCACCAATTCTAGAAATCGATGGAATAAGGTAATGTGTTAATTGTACACTAGCTGTCATTACCAATAAAGCGACAACCAATTTAAAATAAAATTTTCTTAGTGCATAAAGCCGATAAGCTTGTCTTATATGTCGATGTAAATAAATTGCAAACACAAGAAGTGCACATACTGTCGCAATGCTCGCTCCCACAATGCCAAAATGTGAGATTAAGAGCCAATTTAGGAACGCTTTTATCACCAATCCCATACTAAAACCAATTAAAATAGCGCGATATTGATGCTGTACTTCTAAAAGTGCAATATACATCATAATTAACGACACAAAAATAACCGTTAACATATAGATAGAGAGTGTTACAGTAAGTTCATTACTTTTGAAAAATACATGATTAAGCATGGGTAATAAATTCATCAATCCAATCGCACTTGCACAACTAATAACGATAGTGATTTTTAAGGACGCGTTCGCGTAACTATTCATTTGTTGATACTGACCTGCTTTTCGAGTCTCAGTCAATAATGGAATGAGTACGAAACAAAAAGTGGTTGTCACAATTAATCCCATTTGAATAAACGACGATCCTCGATCGTAAATACCTTTTTGCGTAATCGCTCGATTAAAAGATAAATGTTGCCAATGTTGTAATACATTAATAATCGTAAAACTGTCTACCACTTGCCACAAAATGACAATAAGTTGGCTCAACGCAAAAATCACCGTAGCAATAACAAATTGACGCCATTGTACCGTTTGTTGTACAGGGATACTTGGTAGTTTTACAAACCACCATAAAAAGACTGTAGCTCCTATAAAGCCTAAGGTGGAAGCAAGTATCGCCCACAAGCCAGCTTGATAAATCGACAAATGATGTTGTGTAAATAAAACGATGACAATCCCTATGATGCCAACACGTATCATTTGTTCAATCACCTGTGAAAAAGCAGGTTTATTCATGTCAAATTTAGCTTGGAAATAACCGCGTAGCACACCTAGCATACCAACGACTAAAAATGCGACACTCGCAGCACGTATCATCGGTGCAAGCGCGATATCCCCCATAATTTGAGCAATCCATTGCGCGCCTATCAAAAGTATCACGCAACATAACACGCCTACCATTTGCAAAGTCACAATCAACTTCCGAATGAGTGAACGATTCGCTTCTTCGCCTTCAAGCATTTGCGTCAGTGCACTAGGTACTGCATTGCTAGCGAGAACAACACCTAAAGCAACGATAGGATAAATTTGTTGATAGGCATATAAGCCATCATCTCCAAGGATATTTTGATAGGGAACACGATATAATGCGCTTAAAATTTTAACAATGATTAATGCAAGGGTTAAAACAATGACACCATTAAATGCAGATTTAGTCGACATGATCAAGTTTCAAACTTTCTTCCATCGTTTTAGCTAAAAACTTAAGCGACTCTAACCATTGTTTGCCTTTAGTAAGGGTCACTTTCATGCAACCCGCTTCAACGCCTACTTTCATACTTCTGCCAAGGGCTTCCGTATTTTTAAAGAGTGCTTCCCCATCAATTCGATTCGTACCTTGTTGCGTCAATAAAATTTCTACCGTTTTGCCTTTATCTTTCACATTTTGTACACCTACCTTCATGAGATGCACTTTAATTTCAACTGTATCTAAAAGTTGGGCAACTTCTTGTGGATAATCATTAAAGCGATCTAGTAATTCGTCTTTAATATCCATCAATTGTGTTTCCGTTTCCGTCGCACGTAGCTTTTTATAAATTTCAATCTTGGCTTGTTCATTGCGAATATATTCTGCTGGTAAATACGCATCCAAACGTAATTCCATCTCAATTTCAGGTACCGCTTGAACTTCTTTAATACCTCGTTTTTCATTAACTGCTTCTTCTAACATTTGAGAATATAAGTCGAAACCAACTGAATCAATAAAGCCGTGTTGTTGCTTACCTAATAAATTTCCTGCGCCACGAATATTTAAATCGCGCATCGCAATTTTAAAACCACTACCGAGCTCCGTAAACTCTTTAATCGCCTGGAGACGCTCTTCTGCTGTTTCATTGAGCACTTTATTAGGCGTATGAAGGAAATAAGCATAGCCTATGCGACTAGAACGCCCAACGCGTCCCCGAAGTTGATACAACTGACTTAATCCAAAACGGTCGGCTTCTTCAATAATTAATGTATTGGCATTAGGTACATCTACACCCGTCTCGATAATTGTTGTTGTGACAAGGATGTCATATTCACCATTAATAAAATCAAGCATCGTTTCTTCGAGATCGCGCTCAGGAAGTTGGCCATGCGCCACACCTATCGAAGCGTCCGGCATCAGCATTTGGAGCTGTTCTCGTTTTTCGTAAATAGACTGAACTTTGTTGTACAAATAAAAGACTTGGCCACCACGTGACAATTCGCGTTCTAACGCTTCTTTAATGAAATTCCCGTTTTGCTCTAAAACATAAGTTTGAACAGGAAAACGATTTTCAGGAGGCGTTTCGATAACCGATAAATCACGTACCCCTAACATACTCATGTGTAATGTTCTAGGGATAGGCGTCGCCGTTAATGTTAATACGTCCACATTCGCTTTCAAAGACTTAATTTTTTCTTTATGGCGCACACCGAAGCGTTGTTCTTCATCAACAACAAGTAAGCCTAAATCTTTGTACTCTACCGTTTTGCCTAACAGTTTATGTGTACCAACTACAATATCTACAAAGCCTGATTTTAAGCCTTCTTTCGTTTCACGAACCTCTTTCGGTGTTCTAAAACGACTCATTAAATGTATTTCAACTGGAAAATCTCTCATTCGTTCAATTAATGTCTCGTAGTGCTGTTGCGCTAAAATCGTCGTTGGAACTAGAAAAGCGACTTGTTTCCCTGACATTACCGCTTTAAAAGCAGCGCGCACAGCAACTTCAGTTTTCCCGTAACCTACATCGCCACAAAGCAAACGATCCATAGGGCGTGCTTGCTCCATGTCATTTTTAATTTCTTCGATTGACTTCGCTTGGTCTTCTGTTAATTCATAAGGAAAGTCCATTTCAAATACTTGTTGTTCTTCTGTATCAGGACCAAATTGATAGCCTTCTGATTTTTCACGTTCTTTATACAAGGCGATTAATTCGTCTGCAATATCTTCTACGCTACTTTGAACTTTGGCTTTCGTTTTTTTCCAATCGCTTCCACCTAGTTTGTAAAGTTTCGGCGTCTTATCTTCGGAACCTACATATTTTTGGACTTGCTCCATTTGATCAACAGGTACAAACAATTGGTCTGTACCTTTATATTGAATTTTGATGTAGTCTCGGTGAACGTCTCCAACTTCTAACGTTTCAACACCTAAATAACGCCCCACACCGTGATGAATGTGAACCACATAATCTCCAACATTGAGCTCTTGATAAGATTTAATTTTTTCAGCATTACTAATCGTTTTACGACGTTTTTTAGATGCTTTCTTTTGCTTAGATTTGAATAACTCACGCTCTGTAATGACAACTAAAGACATGTATGGGAGCTCAAATCCTTCAGATAAACTCCCTTCGATAATCGTCGCATGCCCCGCTTCAAGTTGAGCGACTTCCGCATTTAATAACGTCGGAACGTGAATTTCACTTAACATCGCTTGAATACGGTCTTTTTTCGTTTCTGTTTCAGCGATAATAACCATACGATAGCCTTGTTTCATATAACGTTGAAATTCAGAGGTCATAATATCATATTGACCATAAAACTGTTGAACTGGTTTACAAGAAAATTTCATCATCTGGTTAAGTTTGACGGACATAGAAGCTGTAAAAAGCGTATAATATGTGACAGGTCGCTGCGCTAACATATGTTCAATCGCATCATTAACCATAAAACGTTGTCCTATAAAACCTTTTCCTGATTCAATCAAATTTTGTAAAAAGTCTTCTGTTTCTGTTGTTAACGTTTCTTCTGTTTCTTTAACACGATTAAACTCATAAACCATAACGACCACATTGTCTTTAAAATAATCCAGCAATGTCGTTTCTTTTTCATACATAAATGCAACAAGTCGTCTCAAAACTTGTGGATCCTGTAACTCATCCTCAATAATATTAAAACTATCGTACGTATCTTTAACTTCTTGACGGACAGATTTATCAATTTTTGGACGTGTTGCTTCATAGGCGGCTTTTAATTCTGTAATCAAATTTTGACGAACTTCAGGAGTAATAATATAGTCATGCGCCGATGTTATGTCCACATGTTGAATATTATCTGAAGAGCGTTGTGTTTCCACATCAAACTTGCGAATAGAGTCGACTTCTGTATCAAATAATTCAATACGTACGGGTTCACCTAATAACGGATAAATATCAATAATACCACCACGCAAAGAAAATTCACCGATATTTGACACGACAGACTCACGACGATAACCCATATTTACCAGTCGTGCTAAAAAATGGTCAACCTCTATATCTTCTCCAACCTCAAGATGCAATTGGTGTGCTTGCCATATCGCTTTAGGCGTCACTAACTTTTTCAATCCATTTAACGGAATGACAAACAAGCCTCGACGTTCATGTGCGAGTGCCGTCAAGGTGCGGACACGTTCGCTCATAAGCTCCGGGCTTTGCGTTGAAAATTCTTCGGTCATAATGTCTTGAACAGGATATTTATAAATCTCATCATCTGGTACAAATTGCAGTAAATCAGACTCAAGTTTATCCATTTGATAGAGATTATTTGTAATGAGTAGTACTTGTCTGTGTGTGCTATGATACGTTTCTGCAATCATCGCCGCTTTAGCACTTGGCATTAGACCTGTCACAAGCACATTGTCTTCTCCAACATGTGCCATCAATTCTTTAAATTGTCTATCTCTATTGATTATTTCATTAATTATTGATTTCACTTTACTTCACCATTATATTGATTCATTACATTTTCGAATTTTTCATTTTGAATAAATGCCTCTACGGCATCCGCAACATATTCAATAACCGGTTGCATCGTTTTCATTTCTTCAGAAGAAAACTTTTGTAACACGTAATCGACGATAGGAATACGTGAAGATCGATCAATTCCTATGCGAATGCGTTTAAATTCTTGTGTTCCTAAATGCTGAATGATTGATTTAATACCGTTATGTCCTCCAGCACTCCCTTTTTGTCGGAGACGAATTTGACCTTGCGTTAGATCTAAATCATCATATAAAACTAAAATATCTTCAATTTCGATATTGTAGTAATTCATCAGCGGCTTAAGTGCTTCGCCTGATAAATTCATAAAAGTTAGTGGTTCTAAAAAGATTACTTTTTCGCCAAATAAATGTTCAACAGTGTAGGCACCACGAAATTTTTGTTTATCTAACTTAAATTGATGACGGTCCAAAAGGTAATCGATTACTTCAAAACCAATATTATGACGTGTTTGTTCATATTTTTTGCCGATATTTCCTAAACCGACGATGAGTTTCATTATGTGTCCTCCCCGAAATCATCTTTAACGTTCCTTATTCATCACTCTTACATACTAACACATAATTATACATCTCCGAGAATTAAACGCTATAAAAAAGGCGTCTAGTTGGTATGAAAGTAGTATATCCTTATTATGCTTTATCACCTTTTAGCATTTTGAGTGTTCATTCTATAGCGTAGTATTCATCATAATCAAGTAATATCAATTGATTTTTGTCGTCTCACTTTTCCAGTGACCACTTCTTTTTTTGTTTAGGTACAAGTATATCCCCTTGCATTAACAAGACTAAACTTCATTTTACAAACGAAATAACCATCGATGAACCTTATGAAACCCCTGTCATCTCTCCTCCACCAAATAAAATTGAGACGTTAAAAAAGACACAATAGCGGCAATAGCCGATATTGTGTCTTTCTGAGTTGAGAAGATTAAGCTTCTTCTTTATCTTCTTCGCTTGCTTCAGTAGATTCACCGATAACTTCTGGCTCTTCTGTTTGATCTTCGCCTTCCATAGCAGCGATTTCTTCTTCAGTTGGCTCTTCAGTAGGAACAACTACTGATACAACTGTTTCATCTTGAGCAGTTTCAATTGTGAAGTCGCCAGTTACTTTAATGTCAGCAACTGATAAACTTTCGTTTACGTCTAATTCAGTAACGTCAACTTCGATTGATTCAGGAATGTTATCTGGAGTAGCAGTCACTTCAAGGTTGAATAATGGTTGCTCAACAACGCCGCCTTCATTAGCACCTTTCGCTTCACCAACTAAGTTTACAGGTACTTCTACAGTACGTTCTTCACTCATGTTGATCGCTAAGAAGTCGATGTGTGTGATTTGGTTTTTAAGTGGATCAAATTGGTAATCAGATACCATAACTTTGATTTCTTTAGAACCTACGCCTAATTGGATAACACCGTTACGTCCAACTTCACGAATTAATTTGATGAATTCAACTTCATCAACTTTTACAGATACGTTTTTAGTACCGTATCCATATACTACTGCAGGTACTTTACCTGCTTCACGGATTTTACGTAAGTCACCGCGAGTTTGTTTACCTTGACGAATAATAGACTTTAAAGAAGCCATATTTCGTTTCCACCTTTCTTCATGCACCTATGTGCAAGCACTTGCCCATCAACTGTGCGTCGCTTGCAAGTGTGTATTTGTCCGTAATGACACGAACAGAAATATTTTACACAAATTTTACGTTTGCGTCAACACTACTTAGTCAAATAAAACACTTACAGATTCGCGCTCATATACACGTACAATGGCTTGCGCTAATAATTCTGCTACTGATAATTCTTTAATATTATTTGGCTTTTGTTCGTCTTTCAACTGAATTGAGTTCGTTACAATAAGTTCTTTAATCGCTGAATTTTCAATACGTTCTTTAGCTGGACCAGATAAAACTGGGTGTGTACAACATGCATACACCTCTGTAGCTCCTTTATCTTTCAACGCTTGTGCCGCTAGCGTAATTGTGCCTGCAGTATCGATAATATCATCGATAATAATTGCTGTACGGCCTTCAATTTCACCGACAATATTCATAACTTCTGCCACGTTTGGTTTAGGGCGACGTTTATCGATAATCGCAATTGGCGTTTTCAAAAAGTCTGCTAATTTACGCGCACGTGTCACACCACCATGGTCCGGTGACACGACCACGCATTTTTCAGGATCGATGTCTTTGTTGTTTAAGAAATAGTCCGCTAAAATAGGGACACCCATTAAGTGATCAATTGGAATATCGAAGAAACCTTGAATTTGTGGCGCATGCAAATCTAGAGCAATCATGCGATCTGCGCCTGCAGTTTCAAATAAATCTGCTACAAGTTTAGCAGTGATAGGTTCACGGCTACGTGCTTTACGGTCTTGTCTCGCATATCCATAGTAAGGCACTACAATAGAAATGTTCGCTGCAGACGCACGTTTACATGCATCAATCATAATGAGTAATTCCATTAAATGCACATTGACAGGATTTGATGTAGGTTGAATGATGAACACATCACACCCACGAATGCTTTCTTCAATGTTGATTTGGATTTCTCCATCGCTAAAACGCTTAACTGTACATTTACCTAATTCGACACCTACGTGATCCGCTACTTCTTGAGCTAGGGGTTCATTACCTTTCAATGAGAAAATTTTTAAAGACGAATTTTTATATTCGGTATTTAACATGTTTTATCCTCCAATATGATCTAGGGTTTGTTGATTGATGTATTGATATAAATAGTTTTCACTGTAAAAGTTTATTTGTTTTGATTTAAGTAACCAGGCTTCGTTGTTTGTCTTGCACGTGCAAGGGCTAAACTCTCTTCGGGAACATCTTCCGTAATCGTTGAACCTGCTGCAATCAACGCACCATCTCCAACAGAAACAGGCGCGACTAAGTTCGTATTGCAACCAATAAATGCATCCTTACCAATGATCGTTTTAAATTTATTGACGCCATCATAGTTCACTGTAATAGAGCCGCAACCTATGTTGGTACGTGCACCTATTTCAGCGTCACCAATATAACTTAAATGTGATACTTTAGCACCGTCATCTAAACGGGCTTTTTTAATTTCGACAAAGTTGCCAATTTTAGTCTCGCTGCCTAAATCACTGCCTGGACGTAATTGTGCAAACGGTCCGATTTTAGATTTTGAACCTACAACAGCTTCAGTAATGACCGATTGCTTGATTGTAACGCCATCTTCAATGACACTGTCGTGTATTTCTGAATATTGACCGACAACGACATTCTCTCCAATTTCAGTCTTTCCTGAAATTTTAACGCCTGCTTCAATCACTGTATCAGTGCCTATTGTAACGTCTGCACCAATATACGTTGTTGCGGGATCGAGTAAAGTAACGCCGTTATGCATGTGCGCTTCATTCGTACGTTCACGATAGATACGTTCAGCACGACTCAATGCCACTCGATCATTGACACCTATCATTTCTTCAAAATGCTCTGCATGGTAAACAGCAACATGTCCTGCTTGTTGGTGAATTAAAGTTAAAACTTGCGGTAAGTAGTACTCACCTTGCGCATTGTTATTATCCACTTCACGTAAAAGTTTAAATAACGTCTCGTTATCAAAAGCAAATATTCCGGAACTGATTTCCGTAATTTGTTTTTCCTCATCACTTGCATCTTTTTCCTCTACGATTCGTTGTAACAAGTTAGTGCTTGAATCACGTACAATTCTACCGTAACCAAATGGTTGCTCTGTCGTCGCTGATAGCACTGTAGCTTGCGCATTGGAAGCTTCATGATGTGCAAGAAGTTGAGATAATGTGTCACCTTTAATTAAAGGCGTATCTCCACAAACGACAATTGTCGTACCTTTCAACTGACCCAAATGCGCCTCTGCTTGTTGTACTGCATGCGCTGTTCCTAGTTGTTCTTGTTGAAAACTGTACTTAGAAACATCCCCCAATGTTTCCTTCACGCTTTCAGCACCGTGGCCTACAATAGTTACAATATTCTCGATGCCAGCCAATTTGACTTGATCGATGACGTGCTCAATCATAGGTTTTCCAGCTACTTCATGAAGCACTTTACATTTTTTAGACTTCATGCGAGTACCTTTACCAGCTGCTAAAACGATTGCATGTTTTTGCATGGAATGAACCCTCCAGTTTTTTTACACTTCTACACAATTATAATTTAAGCGAAGTGTTACTTTCAAGAAGTAAACGAAGAAATGAAGTGACTCTTCGATTTTTACGTCAGACTTTTATGTAGAAACATGCATCAACTCAAAGATAAATGTACTTTTGATAAAAATTGTTACAATTTAATTATGTAGTTATACAACCACTCATATAAATGCATGCTAATAAAAAAGGATTTTACAGTTGAACAGAATCTCAACCATAAAATCCTTTCTACCATAACGGAAAATTAAACTTCCTCGTTATTTTCTGATTCATTTTTATCTTCGTCATTCTGGCTTGGAATAACTTCATCAGTCTCTTCATATACTTTCATTACAGCATCCTGAATCTCTTGACGCATTTCAGAATTAATAGGATGTGCAATGTCGCGGAATTCACCATCTGGTGTACGTTTACTTGGCATTGCTACGAAAAGTCCTGAATTCCCTTCAATTACGCGCAAATCATGAATTACGAATGATTCATCTAATGTAATTGATACAAGAGCTTTCATTCTTCCATCAGTTTGTATTTTTCTAAGTCTGACATCTGTCACTTTCATGTAGTGAGCCCCCCATAGTATATAAGTTAAAAAATGTAGTTAATTAAGAAGTTCAAGTATGTTTATACATCCTTAACTTCAGCGATGACTTCGATTTCAATTTTAACGTCTTTGGGTAAACGTGCTACCTCAACCGCACTTCTCGCAGGTTTATGCGAGCTGAAGTACGAGCCGTAAACTTCATTTACCTTTTGGAAATTTTCCATATCAGACAAGAAAACTAAAACTTTTACGACATGATCCAAATCTGAGCCTGCCGCATTAAGAACAGCTTTTAGATTTTCAAACACTTGCTTTGTCTGTACTTCTACATCATCACTTACAATTTTACCTTCCAAATTTAAAGGTATTTGTCCTGACGTATAGACCAAACCATTCACGATAGTTGCATGTGAATATGGGCCTACCGCAGCAGGCGCTTTATCTGTGTTAATTGTTTTCATTTGTGATAAACGCTCCTTTTAATTTTCAAATTTAGAAAGGCTGTTCCCCGCTTCGACTTTAAACGCTTGGTTGTATTCATCGACATCGGACAAACGGACTAAGGAAGTATAGTCTTCAATTAATCGTTGCTTGACTTCTTTAGATTCTACAAGTACCGATACCCCTTTTACTTCGGCTTTAAACTCATTCATTAAATTGATTACGCCATTTATTGAACCACCTGCACGCATAAAGTCATCGATGATTAAAACTTTTGAGTGTTCTTTTAAAGTACGCTTTGAAAGCACCATCGTTTCTATTTTACGCGTTGAACCTGAAACGTAATTAATCGAGACGGTTGACCCTTCTGTCACTTTATTATCTTTTCTGATTACTACTACTGGTAAGTTTAAAACACTAGCGACTGCATTTGCGAGTGAAATACCTTTTGTCGCAATCGTTACTACTGCATCCAATTCTTCATGCATATAAAGTGTCGCGATCAGTTTACCGACACGTTTTAGCAAAGGCGGATTCCCAACAAGATCTGATAAAAACAAATAACCACCTGGAAGCAATCGTTCTTTTTCCTGTAGTAGTGTGATTAATTCATTAATTACCGCTTCTGCTTCTGCTTTTTGCATTTCTGGGCGATAGCGCACACCGCCACTCGCACCAGCTACCGTTTCAATTGTGCCAAGTCCTTCTTCAAGAAGTGTATCTTTAATGATTTGAACATCTTCACTAATAGAAGATTTTGCCTGTTTAAATTTAGTAACAAAAAATGTTAGTGGGACTAGTTTATTCGGATTATTAATTAAATATTGTGTCATGAAGACGATACGTTCACTTCTTTTGTACCTCATGTATCATCAAATCCTTTCAAAATTATCCTAGCGTTCGTACTAAATATACATCATTGCAGCAACCACAAATTGCATTATAAATGTGGCGCGCTTGTCGTTCGCGTTGTGCGAGTCCATAAACTGTCGGACCACTGCCGCTCATTAGTGCACCATCCGCACCATTATTTAACATATTTTCTTTAATCTTTTGAATCTCCGGTTGTAATGACATTGAAACAGGTTCCAACCGATTGGATAAGCTCTGACAAACACCTGTGTAATCGCCCGTTTCAATTGCTTTCATACAATCTGCCGTATGCACTTTGAAAGGGTGATTCAGATCTAAGCCATTATAAATATCAGGTGTAGACAATCCCGCTTGTGGTTTAGCGACAATAACCCATGATGATGGTGGCCGTTCAAGTAATGTGATTTTTTCACCACGTCCCCGACATAAAGCAGTAGTGCCGTACACACAAAACGGAATATCTGAACCGATTTCTGCGGACAATTCACTTAATTCATCCAAACTTCTATTTAATTCAAACAAACGATTCATGCCACGCATAGTTGCTGCTGCATCACTAGAGCCCCCAGCGAGACCTGCCGCGACGGGGATATTCTTTTCTAGTGTAATCGTCACGCCTTCTTTAATTTGATACGTCTCTTTCATCAGAAGTGCTGCACGATATGCCAAATTACGATCATCGGATGGAATGTATGTCTCATCTACGTGAAGTACGATTTTGCCATCTTGCCGTTTTTCAAAAGATAAACGGTCATTTAAATCAATCGTTGTCATAATCATCTCTACTTCATGATAACCGTCTTCTCGTTTATATAATGTATCTAACGTTAAATTGATTTTAGCAGGTGCCGTTTCATAAATCATACTATCATTTCCTCTTTTTAAATGGTATTACTGTGATTTTACCATAAGTGACACATCGTGAGCCTCGCTCAAGATATTAAATTCAAAAAAGTTTATAACATCTTAAAACGATGTGTTAAGGGCCCACGTGCTATGACAGCGTGCAGCCCCTTTTTAAACTCAACTAAAAAGAGCGAGACGTCGAAATCTCCACAAATAGATTTCACGCTCACTCTCAAGTATGTACAACTTATCAATATAAGTATTATTGTGCCGCTGCTTCTTGTTGTAATTCTTCCTCTACAAAAGTTACATGTACATTTTCTGTGAGTACATCCGCATAAGTATAGGACACACGTTCGAAGTTATGTTTATCTTGGTCTAGCTCAACAATGAACACAGATGGATATGTTTCTTTCAACACTCCAGAACGTTCTATTGTTTTTTTACGTCCCCCATTAGCTTTAAGTACAATACGATTTCCTAACTGACAATCAAGACGATTTTTGATGTCTATAATAGATTTTGGCATATTGCTCCACCTCGCTACTAGTGTAGTATAACACATTTTAGTACCAAGGTCAAATAAAATTTCAATTTTATCAATGCTAGTTTAGAAAGTCAATCATTTTATAATGTCAATTTTGGGAAATTTTTTAATTCCGCATATAATCGTGCATATTCCTGTATTGAAAGCGTTTCTCCACGTCGCTTGGGATCGATGCCAGCCGCTTCTAACCACGCCATAATGTCTGCTTTGACACTTTTACCGTCAACAAACATATTTTGATAGTTATTCAAAATAGTTTTACGACGTTGACTAAACGCACCTTTTGTCATTTTAAAGAACGTGCGCTCATCATCAACCTTCACAATAGGCGTCGAGCGCTTCATCAATTTCACAACGATAGAATCGACATTAGGCGGTGGCATAAACACGGTTTTAGGTACGTTCAACACGCGGGACGTTTCAGTATAATATTGCGCTACTATCGACAATGAACCGTATGCTTTAGTGCCTACTGAAGCATTCAGTCGTTCACCTACTTCTTTTTGCATCATTACCACATAGCCATCAATATTCAACTTCGCTTCAAGTAACGATAACAAAATAGGTGTCGTAATATAGTATGGCAAATTAGCAACGACCATGATTTTGTCACAGTCGCTCAAATGTGTTTGAATCGCTTGTGAAACATCTGCTTTTAATATATCTTCGTTAATTATCGTTACATTGTTATAAGGCGATAATGTTTCTTTTAATACGGGTATTAAACGTTGATCAATCTCAAAAGCCATGACTTTTTTAGCATGTTTTGCCAATTGCTCTGTCAGCGATCCCATACCTGGACCCACTTCAATTACGCCTGTATTTTCATCAATGCCACTCGCATTTATAATATTATTAATAATATTAACGTCTATTAAAAAGTTCTGACCTAAGCTTTTTTTGAAACTAAAACCATATTGTTCAAGTAATGCACGGGTTCTTGTCGGTGTGGCTATATCTTTCTCATGCATGGTTTGTTACTCCTCTTCTCCTAATGCGCGTCGGACATCTTCTTCAGTATAACCAAACGCATTGAGTTTCTTTAATAATTGTTTGCCATTAGAATGACCAATGTGTAACTTTCGACCTATAATTTCGCGGCGCCGTCTTGCGTCCGGGCCAATAATAAGTCCTAAATCAATTAGCACCGCTTTATCAATGGTTTCATGGGATTCTGATAAAGGTGATGACACATGCATTAACGCTTCACGAATAGCCTCAAATGATGCATGTTCGACTCCTATTTTCCCTCTTTTATTTTTGGCTTTTTCACGGTCGATATAAGCATGCTTAACGCCTGGAACAGCGTCTCGAATAATTGTGCGGATTTTATCGCCAGGAAAATCAGGATCCGTCAACACAATGACTCCTCTCGTCTCTTGTGCTTGACGAATAACATCTAGCCGTTCGCGATCAATTGCGCTCCCATTCGTCTCTATTGTGTCACAATCAACAGCGCGTTGCACCCGCTCTGTGTCATCACGACCTTCTACCACCACAAATTCATTGATTTTCATATAGGCACCTTCTTTTTATGTCAAAATGATTCATTTAAATTGAATAATGTCATTGCATTTTTTGTAGTTTGTTGCGCCACTTCTTCATAAGTAATCCCGCGAAGCGCTGCAATCTGTTCTGCAACTAAAGTCACATGCGCAGGCTCATTACGTTTTCCACGATAAGGGTGAGGTGTTAGAAAAGGTGCATCTGTTTCTACAAGTAAACGTTCTAAAGGCACATGTTTCGCCACTTCTTTTGGCTGTTTCGCATTTTTAAAAGTGACGGGGCCGCCAAGTGAAATATGAAAGTTTAATTTGTTAATGACAATATCTGCAATCTCAGGAGACCCACTAAAACTATGCATAATACCGCCAACTTCTTCAGCATGTTCCTCTAATAAAATATCTATGCAGTCCTGTGTCGCTTCTCTATTATGGATGACGATTGGCAGCTTCACACGTTTGGCTAATGCGATTTGCTTTCGGAATAGCTCTTTTTGAACGTCTTTAGGTGATTTATCCCAATGATAATCTAAGCCCATTTCCCCAATACCGATAACTTTTGGGTGTTGCGCTAATGACTCTATCCAGTCTAGTCGTTCATCTGTACAATCAATCGCATCAACCGGATGCCAACCAATAATGGCATAAATAAATTCATAGTCTTCAATCAATGTCATCGCGCGTTCAATTGTTTTCGTATCAAAACCAACCACAAACATACGGTTCACTCCCGCTTCACGCGCGCGCTCAATTACTTCTTCTAAGTCTTCCTCATATTGATCCGCATTTAAATGTACATGTGTATCGATTAACATTATTATTCCTCCTATTTTAGTAAAAAAGGAGTGAGACCGTTATCAAATTATTGTTAATTTGACTTCGTTGTCCCACCCCTAACGACGTTCAAACAAGTCCTACCGTTACGTGTCGTAACGCGTCTTGTGTGAAACTGCTCATTCTCGATAATCGCGTTGTTAAAGCCTCTCTACGTGTTACTTAATCACCGCGCCATTTGGAACTGCATTTGGTAAGCTTACTAAAGTAAGTACGCCATCTTTTTCAGCAGATAAAATCATACCTTCTGATTTTTGTCCCATTAATTTCGCAGGTTTTAAGTTTGTTACGACTGCCACTTTCTTACCTATAATGTCTTCAGGTTGATAAAATTTCGCAATACCTGAAACAATTTGGCGCTGTTCATGGTCTAAGTCGACTTGAATTTTCAATAGTTTATCTGATTTTTTAACGTGCGTCGCATCAATAATCGTTGCCGCTTTAATTTCCACTTTATCGAAATCTTTAATGTCGATTTGTGCTTTTGAAGATACTGCTTCCGTTTCTGATTTAGGCGGTTGCATGCTCGTTTTAATATATTCCACTTCTGCTGCAACATCTAAACGTGGAAAGATTGGTGTTGGTTTTGCCGATACTGTTATTTCCGATGTTAACTGACCATACGTTTCAAGACTATCCAACTCATGTAACGTCTCATTTTGAATGTTAAGTTGGTCAAAAATCTGATATGGCGCATGTGTTAAGAACGGGCGTAACAATACAGCAGCATAGCGAATATTTTCCACTAAGTGTGCCATCACGTTGCCTAACATTTCTTTTTGAGCATCATCTTTTGCTAAAATCCATGGTGTTGTTTCATCAATGTATTTGTTCGTACGACTAATTAATTTCCATACCGTTGAAAGCGCAATAGAGAATTGCAAATTATTCATACTTTCATGATACGTGTGCACAGTATCTAAAGCCATTTGCTCCATATCTGCATCAAGCTCATGCTTTGGACCTTGGTATGCTGGAAGTTGACCACCAAAATACTTGTTAATCATTGAAATTGTTCGATTGACTAAGTTACCTAAGTCATTCGCAAGGTCATAGTTCGTACGTTCTACGAAAGTTTCAGGTGTAAAGACACCATCTGAGCCAAATGGCAACTCTCTCATAAGGTAATAACGTGTTGCGTCTAAGCCATAGCGGTCAATTAATACATTAGGATCCATCACATTACCTTTGGATTTACTCATTTTACCATCTTTCATCAATATCCAACCGTGCGCGAAAACTTTTTTAGGTAACGGCAGATCAAGCGCCATTAAAATAATTGGCCAAATGATGGAATGGAAACGCACAATTTCTTTTGCCATTAAATGAATGTCTGCTGGCCAATACTTTTGAAATGCTGTATCATCATCTGTTAAATAGCCTAGCGCTGAAATATAATTGACAAGGGCGTCTAACCATACATATACTACGTGCTTCGGATTAGAAGGAACTTTCACACCCCAGTTAAACGACGTACGTGATACCGCCAAATCATCTAAGCCAGGTTTAATGAAATTATTAATCATTTCATTTTTTCGAGATGGTGGCTGAATAAATTCTGGGTGTTCGTCATAAAATGCCAGTAGGCGATCCGCATATTTAGAAAGCTTAAAGAAATAACTTTCTTCTTTAACAAGCTCTACCTCATGACCTGAATCCGGACTTTTTCCGCCTACGATTTTACCGTTTTCGTACACGGGTTCTACTAACTGTGTTTCAGTGTAGTACGTTTCATCAGGTACAGAATACCAACCTTCGTATTCTCCAAGGTAAATATCACCTTGCGCTAATAGTTTTTCAAAGATTTTTTCAACGACTTGTGTATGACGTCGTTCTGTTGTACGAATAAAGTCATCATTAGAAATATCGAGCTTTTTCCACAATGCTTTAATCCCATCAATCATTCCGTCTAAATAATCTAATTCAGACATTCCTGCTTTTTGAGCTTTTTCTTGTATTTTCTGCCCATGCTCATCTGTTCCTGTTAAATAGCGTACATCGTATCCTTGTAAACGTTTATAACGTGCAATAACGTCTCCTGCTACAGTAGAGTATGCATGGCCAATGTGTAAATTACCGCTTGGATAATATATCGGTGTAGTAATGTAAAATGTATCTTTTACCATTAGCGCTCCTCCTCATTTCTTATCTTATCTAATATATCGAAAATCATGGTCTTTTTCAATCTACGAACGTGACATCTTTCTTAGAAATCGCATGCTTTAAGCTTCAATCTTATGATAGATATTGTAGACCGTCTTACTTGATATTTCTCGTTCTTGCGCAACTTGTTTAATTGCTTGTTTAGGCTTCATATTTTGAGCAATATAGTGTTCAACGTGTTCGTCAATTGACAGTTCTTCAAACCACTGCGTCTCAGCAACCGCTTCAGCCCCTTCTATCACAATGACAAATTCTCCTTTAAGTGGAATGGTCTTCTCTAATTGTGATAGTAAGTGTTCAACTCGATCTGTCGTAATTTGTTCGAACTTTTTAGTTAATTCTCTTCCAAGTGTAACACGTCGTTCTGAATCAATTGCATGGATCGCTTCTAATGTTTCTTTGACACGATAAGGGGATTCATACAAAAGCAATGTACTTTCTTGAAACATCCGTGTTTCTAATATTTCTTTTTTTTCACGCATTTTACGTGGCAAAAAGCCAATGAAAGTATAGACAAATGAAGGTAATCCGCTTGCCATCAAAGCTGTTAGCCCTGCATTCGCCCCTGGAATAGGTGTAACTGTAATGTGAGCTTCTCGTGCACGTACAACTAATTCGTAACCTGGGTCAGAAATTAAAGGCAAACCCGCATCTGAAACTAACGCAATGGTTTTCCCTTCCAATAATGCGGAAATTAATGTGTCAGTCATCTGTGCTTTATTATGTTCATGATAGGATTGTAGCGGTGTCGTAATGTTAAAATGGTGGCATAATTTTTTAGTGACACGTGTATCTTCACATGCAATTAAATCAACATTTATAAGCGTCTCAATCGCACGAAAGGTCATATCTTCCAAATTGCCTATTGGTGTACCTACCAAATATAAATGTGTCATATTAGCGCTCCTTTAATCAGTTGCAACTTGTCTTTGCGACTTAATTGTTTAATAGCATATTCGCGTTTTAGTGCCTCAGATTTTGTTTCAAAAGTTTCTTGATATAACAGTTTTACAGGACGTCGTACTTTCGTATATTTGGCTCCTTTGCCTTCATTATGTTTTGCAATCCGCGCATCAATATCTGTTGTATAGCCCGTATATAATGACGCATCTTTACAACGTACAATGTAAATATAATGATTAGCCATAATAAATCGCCTTCATTTCATCTGTATAATTCCCACATGTGTCATACATATAAAAAGGGGGCACTAGCTTCAATCCTTCGTTGCCACCTTTACGTCCTTCCACTACAATCGTCTGAGCTTCTTTTCCTACCTTACTGTATATCATATGTAATCGCTTAGGTTCGATATGATAGCGTCGCATCGATTCAAATATGTCTAACAAGCGTTCCGCACGATGTACCATCATTAGCCGTCCTCCTTGCTTAAGCGCATGACCACTCACTCGAATACAGTCATCTAATGTACAATACAATTCATGCCGCGCAATCTTATGTGCTTCAATTTGATGTTGATTCATTTGGTTGATTTTAAAGTAAGGCGGGTTACACGTCACTAAATCAAAAGATGCCGGTTTGAAACGGTGCGTAACGTGCTGTAAATCATCATGAATGATTTCAATTTGTGATTTTAGCGCATTATACGCCACACTCCGGCGCGCCATATCCACAAGTTTTTCTTGAATTTCAATACCAGTGATTGCGTTATTGCCTTTGGCTGACAACAATAAAGGAATCACGCCATTACCGCTACATAAATCTAAAATACGATCTCGTTTTCTTGGTGTTGTAAAATGGCCGAGGAGCAAAGCATCCGTCGAAAAGGAAAACACCGCGTCATTTTGAATAATTCGCAAATTTTCTTTAACTAAATAATCTAAACGTTCACCTTGTTCTAACACATTGCCACCTCTACTTATTTCTACACCTTTGTATCACCCTATGATTCATTGTCACGTTTACTATTTAAAACATTTAAACAAAAAATACAGTCTTCACCTTTACGATGTTTTCCAAATACATCATGACAAATGTGAAAACCTTCATGGTATAATTTTGCAAAATATTCACGACTTTGAAGTTGTTTGGTTGCCCGTTTTTTCACCTTAGCTGCTTCTTGTTCAGAGGTTGCTTGTTGCTGGTTAAGCAAAGATTTTAAATGATCATTCTCCGTTTGTAATGCCACATTCTCTTCAACAAGTTCCACCGTTAATGCTTTTAGTGACTGCATGTTTTCATTGATGCCTCTTACATTTTGCTCTAGTTGCATTAAACGGTCGAAAAGTTCATTTCGATCCAATGGGCCCCTCTCCTTATTTAATCGTTTTTAATTCTTCAATATGATATTCTAACGTTTGTTCAAAACCTTCTACTTTGACAAACATTGAGACGTTAATTACATTCAAACTGATTACTTCTCCACGACCTTCAGGGGTCTCTACCACTTCGCCCACATCCGGCAGTTGTTCACGTGCTGCTTCATACATGTCATCCTCATATTTAAGGCAACACATTAAACGTCCACATGCGCCTGAAATTTTAGAAGGGTTTAATGACAAGTTTTGATCCTTTGCCATCTTGATTGAAACCGGTTCAAAATCTCCTAAAAAAGTTGAGCAACAGAGTGAACGCCCACAAGGTCCAATACCGCCAAGTAGTTTCGCTTCATCACGAACGCCAATTTGTCTTAATTCAATGCGGGTTTTCAACTTTTGCGCAAGTAAACGTACTAACTTACGAAAATCAATACGTTCATCTGCTGTAAAATTAAAAATCACTTTTGAACGGTCTAACGTATACTCGCAATTGACGAGCCTCATATCCAATCCAAGTTCAGCCACATAGGACTTACATAGTGCTAACGCTTCTTCAGCTGCAGCTTCATTAGCCGCTTGAGCTAATAAATCGTCTTCTGTAGCAATACGCAAAGCCGGCTTTAAAGGCTGTGCAACGTCCTCACCGTTTATTTCTTTTGGCTCATGCTTGACAATTCCGAGTTCAAAACCCCGTTGTGACTCCACCACAACAGGTGTTCCTTTACATAAATCACCATCACACGGCGCATAATATTCCAACGTATTCGCTTTTTTAAAGTAAACACCTACAACAAAACACATGCACATCACCCCTTCACTTTTATTGCAATTTGCTCAAAAACCAACGTTGGATTCACATTTTGATTGAGCTTTTTATGTGCTTCTGTAATTTGTTCAATAATATAGGTTAAATGATGATAACTTAATTGCTGTGCACCCGTTTCATAGTATGACTGAAGCTCCGAAAAAGTCATCCGTGACGTCATTCCCAATTTTGCATACATCATATCTTGAAAATAAGCGTTAATCCCTGCAAGCGTTAACAATTGTAAACGCCGATTTTTAGCTTGTTTCAATAATTCAACGATGCCAATTAACGCCATTTCGCGTTGCCTCAATAATCGATCACACCATTGTAAAATCACTTTACGTAAAGCGGATAAATCTGCTTCTTCATTCAATTGTAACGCTTCTTCAAATTGCGTGGTATATGTGCTCAACAGCTCAGCTACAGGTTTAGTGATCGTTTCATGCTCAGCTAAACGTGCTACAAAGGTTTGGCGACGCATCGGTTTGAAGTAAACGTGTTGACATCTTGAATGAATCGTATCTAAAATTTGTTCTGGTTTAGAAGAAATTAAAATCGCAATCGTTTTCGACGGTGGTTCTTCTAAAAACTTTAAAATACTATTTTCCCCTTGAACTGTTAAACGTTCAAAATCTTGAATAACATACACTTTATAATCACTTTCAATAGGCAATTGATTCATATGATGTACAAGTTGTTCGATACGCTCTTTTTTAATAGTAGTTTCATCTGTTTTGACATAATGAAAGTCAGGATGATTGTGTGCGTTAACTTTAGCCTCACATTGCGTATCTCCATGACATAGTATACGTGTCGAAAAGGTCATCGCGGCTGAAGTCATCGCTTCCATATCATCCCCTTCAAATAAATAGGCATGCGAAAGCTTTTGATTTTCATAAGCTTTAAGTAATTGGTCTATTTCTTTCATATCACCGCTCCTTTGTCTCTTACGTCTTGTTGCTGAACATACATAATTATAAATCCAAAGAAAAAAGGTTGCACAGTCGTACACACTGCCTTAAAGACCCGCATACGCTGCCACAACCTTCGTTATCATCTAAAATTGGTGAAACGATTCGACTGGCATTACAAAAACGGTTGCCCCGCCAACTTCAACTTCAACTGGATAAGGAATGTACGAATCCGCACTGCCTCCCATCGGTGTGATTGGAGACACCAGTTGTTCGCGATTTCCACATGTATCACTTATGACTTTTAAAATTTCTTCTACGCGATCATCGTCAACACCACTTAAAAAAGTAGTATTGCCTGCACGTAAAAAGCCACCTGTTGAAGCAAGCTTTGTCGCTCTAAAATTATTTTCAACGAGTCGGTCTGAGAGTTCTTGACTGTCTTGATCTTGAACAATAGCAATTATCATTTTCATAATCTCACGCACCTCTTGATCATTATTATATCATATGTAACTAAGTCACTTCACTGAAGAATCAACAAAATTAAATCGTTATTTTATTTCAACTTCTGAATGCTTTCATTAAGTGCTGCCGTCTAAAAGAATGTTTACTTCAAACGTTTTTTAATCACCGTTATTACCTCGCGCACCACTTCATCAACTGGTTGTGTCGCATCAATAACAACATAACGCTCAGGATTCTGTTGAATCAGCTGTTGATAGCCTTTTATAACACGATTATGAAAAGTCGCGTCTTCTTTATCAAGGCGATTTTGGGCGCGTTGATTGCTCATAATACGTTCACGCCCTACTTCGGCAGGAATATCTAAATACAATGTCATATCTGGATAATGACCTTCTATCGCAAATTCATTGATCGTTTGTATATCTTTTACCCCAATTTCACGGGCGAAACCTTGATAAGCCAATGAACTATCTATGAAGCGGTCGCAAAGGACTGTCGTCCCTTTTTCTAATGCAGGTAACACTTTATCAACAAGGTGTTCACGACGCGCTGCCGCAAATAAAAGTGCCTCAGTGCGCGCATCCATCGCGTCTCCCTCTAATAAAATGTTACGAATCGCTTCAGCCGTCTTTACGCCGCCTGGTTCACGCGTCGCAATCACTTCAAAATCTTTAGATAGTTGTTCAACGACCGATTTCAGTACCGTCGTTTTGCCTGATCCTTCAGGTCCTTCAATGGTAATAAACAATGCCATATTAGTCATCCTTCACTTTAATTTTTCCTTCAGAAAGACCTTCTATACGAAATCCTTTCTGACACCAATAGTCAATTAATTCTATCATAGATAGCGACACTTGTTCTCCCTTTAACAGACTCGGCACACCAGGAGGGTATAAAATTAAGTGCTGTGCTAATATACGATTCTCTGCCTTATGATAGGGCAACCAAATGTCTTTCTCAAACGAGCTTGGAATATAATTCCCGCCACCTGTATATAACTTTGGAGAAACTACCGCTTCTGTCTCCCTCTCTTCTTGAGGCACCTCAATTTGTGCAATACGCTGAAGCAACAACTCAAAAGGAAAAACATCTGACTCATGCCATAATGGTAGTATCCATAATACATACGACTCATCGGCTAACTCTACATAAATGCCCAACTCTTCCATACGCTTTTGAAGTTCATACCCTGCTAAGTTAGGGTGCGCAATCAGTACTTTTAGTGGGTCATCAACTTCAAGTACGTGAAGCTTAGATTGACGCAAAGTTGCTAACACTTGAGCGCGTTGCTCAAAAAAATGCGTGCTTTCGTAAGATTGGTAAAATGCATTTGCGGCCTCTAAACTAGCCATCAACAAATAAGAAGGACTAGAAGATTGAAATGTTCCTAATAACGCGATTACTTTTTCACGTTGAGGCGCCGCTTTATGGATAAATAAGACGGAACTCATCGTCAAACTAGGCAGCGTTTTATGGAAAGATTGAACGACAAAATCTGCATTACAATTAAGAGCAGATTGAGGAAATCCTTCTAAATCAAAATGCGCGCCGTGTGCCTCGTCCACTAAAACCGGGATATTGTGTTGATGAAATTGTTTAATCGTTTCATCAATGTTGAATGTTTGACCGTAATAATTAGGATAAGTTACCACACCCAATTTACCATTTTCTAAATCTAAATGTCGCAAATTAGGCGCGCTATATTGTGCTGTACGTCTATCTACTTCTGTAGGCAAAATAACTGCCTGTTGGGCGCCTAAGTCTAATGCATTAAAGACTGATTTGTGCACATTGCGTGCCATAACAACCTGACCAGACTGTTCTTGAAAAGCATGTATTGTTGCAAGTATACCGCTCGTCGTACCGTTAACAAGAAAAAAAGCATCATAATCGGGATGACGATTGACATTTGCCATACTTTGTTTTAAAAGTCCTTCAGGATGATGTAAATCATCGAACCCAGAAATTTCAGTAATATCATAACGACCAGTTAAAAATGATAAGTCTCCTATCGTTTGATTTTTATGTCCCGGGACATGCATCGATATAGGTTGTGTTTTGGACCATTCCTCTAGGCGCTCATATAAAGGCTTTTCCATCATCCATCTTCCACCTCTTCCGTCGTATTAGTTTAATCCTATCATGCATTTGTTCAATTGCCTATTCATGCTATGTGTTATGATCAACGGTAATTATTCAGAATGAGAGAAGTAAAAAGAAATAGACATACCAAACTTGTTTAAAATTCATGTGGCTCATTAACCACTTTTTCAAAATAGACCAACAAAAAACCCCAAGTACTTTAAGTACTTGGGGCAAGTTTGCTTGGCAACGTCCTACTCTCGCGGAACGTAAGTCCGACTACCATCGGCGCTAAAGAGCTTAACTTCTGTGTTCGGCATGGGAACAGGTGTGACCTCTTTGCTATTGTCACCAAACAATGTTTTACTTTATGTCAAACGTTTTCACTTCGTAAAGTGACTTTGAATGTTATACATTCAAAACTAGATAGTAAGTAGATTTTCACAAGCATTACCTTATGAACTAATTTGATTAAGTCTTCGATCGATTAGTATTCGTCAGCTCCACGTATCGCTACGCTTCCACCTCGAACCTATTAACCTCATCATCTTTGAGGGATCTTATAACCGAAGTTGGGAAATCTCATCTTGAGGGGGGCTTCATGCTTAGATGCTTTCAGCACTTATCCCGTCCATACATAGCTACCCAGCTATGCCGTTGGCACGACAACTGGTACACCAGAGGTATGTCCATCCCGGTCCTCTCGTACTAAGGACAGCGCCTCTCAAATTTCCTACGCCCACGACGGATAGGGACCGAACTGTCTCACGACGTTCTGAACCCAGC
Source organism: Staphylococcus ratti (assembly GCF_020883535.1). Classification (NCBI taxonomy): domain Bacteria; kingdom Bacillati; phylum Bacillota; class Bacilli; order Caryophanales; family Staphylococcaceae; genus Staphylococcus; species Staphylococcus ratti. The sequence continues at coordinate 2,174,380 of NZ_CP086654.1, forward strand.
TCGCGTACCGCTTTAATGGGCGAACAGCCCAACCCTTGGGACCGACTACAGCCCCAGGATGCGATGAGCCGACATCGAGGTGCCAAACCTCCCCGTCGATGTGAACTCTTGGGGGAGATAAGCCTGTTATCCCCGGGGTAGCTTTTATCCGTTGAGCGATGGCCCTTCCATGCGGAACCACCGGATCACTAAGTCCGTCTTTCGACCCTGCTCGACTTGTAGGTCTCGCAGTCAAGCTCCCTTATGCCTTTACACTCTATGAATGATTTCCAACCATTCTGAGGGAACCTTTGAGCGCCTCCGTTACACTTTAGGAGGCGACCGCCCCAGTCAAACTGCCCGCCTGACACTGTCTCCCAACTCGATAAGAGTTGCGGGTTAGAAATCCAATACAATTAGGGTAGTATCCCACCAATGCCTCCACGTAAGCTAGCGCTCACGCTTCTAAGGCTCCTACCTATCCTGTACAAACTGTACCGAATTTCAATATCAGGCTACAGTAAAGCTCCACGGGGTCTTTCCGTCCTGTCGCGGGTAACCGGCATCTTCACCGGTACTATGATTTCACCGAGTCTCTCGTTGAGACAGTGCCCAAATCGTTACGCCTTTCGTGCGGGTCGGAACTTACCCGACAAGGAATTTCGCTACCTTAGGACCGTTATAGTTACGGCCGCCGTTTACTGGGGCTTCGATTCGTAGCTTCGCTAATGCTAACCACTCCTCTTAACCTTCCAGCACCGGGCAGGCGTCAGCCCCTATACGTCACCTTACGGTTTAGCAGAGACCTGTGTTTTTGATAAACAGTCGCTTGGGCCTATTCACTGCGGCTCTTCGAAGCGTGAACCTCAAAGAGCACCCCTTCTCCCGAAGTTACGGGGTCATTTTGCCGAGTTCCTTAACGAGAGTTCGCTCGCTCACCTTAGAATTCTCATCTTGACTACCTGTGTCGGTTTGCGGTACGGGCACCAATCTTCTAGCTAGAGGCTTTTCTCGGCAGTGTGAAATCAACGACTCGAGGAAAACTTGTTTCCTCTCCCCATCACAGCTTGACCTTAATGAGTGCCGGATTTGCCTAACACTCAGTCTTACTGCTTAGACGTGCACTCCAACAGCACGCTTCGCCTATCCTACTGCGTCCCCCCATCGCTTAAAACGAATCATGGTGGTACAGGAATATCAACCTGTTATCCATCGCCTACGCCTGTCGGCCTCAGCTTAGGACCCGACTAACCCAGAGCGGACGAGCCTTCCTCTGGAAACCTTAGTCAATCGGTGGACGGGATTCTCACCCGTCTTTCGCTACTCACACCGGCATTCTCACTTCTAAGCGCTCCACATGTCCTTGCGGTCATGCTTCAACGCCCTTAGAACGCTCTCCTACCATTGTCCTGAAGGACAATCCACAGCTTCGGTAATATGTTTAGCCCCGGTACATTTTCGGCGCAGTGTCACTCGACTAGTGAGCTATTACGCACTCTTTAAATGATGGCTGCTTCTAAGCCAACATCCTAGTTGTCTGGGCAACGCCACATCCTTTTCCACTTAACATATATTTTGGGACCTTAGCTGGTGGTCTGGGCTGTTTCCCTTTCGAACACGGACCTTATCACCCATGTTCTGACTCCCAAGTTAAATTATTTGGCATTCGGAGTTTGTCTGAATTCGGTAACCCGAGAGGGGCCCCTCGTCCAAACAGTGCTCTACCTCCAATAATCATCACTTGAGGCTAGCCCTAAAGCTATTTCGGAGAGAACCAGCTATCTCCAAGTTCGATTGGAATTTCTCCGCTACCCTCAGTTCATCCGCTCACTTTTCAACGTAAGTCGGTTCGGTCCTCCATTCAGTGTTACCTGAACTTCAACCTGACCAAGGGTAGATCACCTGGTTTCGGGTCTACGACCAAATACTCATTCGCCCTATTCAGACTCGCTTTCGCTACGGCTCCACATTTTCTGCTTAACCTTGCATCAGATCGTAACTCGCCGGTTCATTCTACAAAAGGCACGCCATCACCCATTAACGGGCTCTGACTACTTGTAAGCACACGGTTTCAAGTTCTCTTTCACTCCCCTTCCGGGGTACTTTTCACCTTTCCCTCACGGTACTGGTTCACTATCGGTCACTAGAGAGTATTTAGCCTTGGGAGATGGTCCTCCCAGATTCCGACGGAATTTCACGTGCTCCGCCGTACTCAGGATCCACTCAAGAGGGAATATGTTTTCGACTACAGGATTTTTACCTTCTCTGATTAACCTTTCCAGGTTATTCGTCTAACATGTTCCTTTGTAACTCCATAAGAGTGTCCTACAACCCCAACAAGCAAGCTTGTTGGTTTGGGCTCTTCCCGTTTCGCTCGCCGCTACTCAGGGAATCGATTTTTCTTTCTCTTCCTCCGGGTACTAAGATGTTTCAGTTCTCCGGGTCTACCTTCTCACATGCTATGTATTCACATGCGGATAACACGACATAACTCGTGCTGGGTTCCCCCATTCGGAAATCTCTGGATCACAGCTTACTTACAGCTCCCCAAAGCATATCGTCGTTAGTAACGTCCTTCATCGGCTTCTAGTGCCAAGGCATCCACCGTGCGCCCTTAATAACTTAATCTAGACGTGTTGATAAGCGTTCGCATTCTTATTCATCACGGCACAAATCACTCAGTTACTTACGCAAGTAAGCGCCTTCGTTCTTGTTTGTGATTCATAGACTGACAAACGCTTTCAATCACGTCTATCCTATCTATGTTATAATGCTTAACTTATCTTCACCAGTTATTAATTATGTGAGTCGTCTGTCGACGACTAGCGATAATTTTTTGTTTCAAGCTTTTCGCTTGTCACTCGGTTTTGCTTGGTAAAATCAATACTTACTTATCTAGTTTTCAATGTACAATGTTGAATCCTCAACCTATATGAGCATTCAAAACTGAATACAATATGTCACGTTATTCCTTATCGCCTAAGGCGATATTCCGTATATTATCCTTAGAAAGGAGGTGATCCAGCCGCACCTTCCGATACGGCTACCTTGTTACGACTTCACCCCAATCATTTGTCCCACCTTCGACGGCTAGCTCCAAATGGTTACTCCACCGGCTTCGGGTGTTACAAACTCTCGTGGTGTGACGGGCGGTGTGTACAAGACCCGGGAACGTATTCACCGTAGCATGCTGATCTACGATTACTAGCGATTCCAGCTTCATGTAGTCGAGTTGCAGACTACAATCCGAACTGAGAACAACTTTATGGGATTTGCTTGACCTCGCGGTTTCGCTGCCCTTTGTATTGTCCATTGTAGCACGTGTGTAGCCCAAATCATAAGGGGCATGATGATTTGACGTCATCCCCACCTTCCTCCGGTTTGTCACCGGCAGTCAACTTAGAGTGCCCAACTTAATGATGGCAACTAAGCTTAAGGGTTGCGCTCGTTGCGGGACTTAACCCAACATCTCACGACACGAGCTGACGACAACCATGCACCACCTGTCATTTTGTCCTCCGAAGAGGAAAACTCTATCTCTAGAGCGGTCAAAAGATGTCAAGATTTGGTAAGGTTCTTCGCGTTGCTTCGAATTAAACCACATGCTCCACCGCTTGTGCGGGTCCCCGTCAATTCCTTTGAGTTTCAGTCTTGCGACCGTACTCCCCAGGCGGAGTGCTTAATGCGTTAGCTGCAGCACTAAGGGGCGGAAACCCCCTAACACTTAGCACTCATCGTTTACGGCGTGGACTACCAGGGTATCTAATCCTGTTTGATCCCCACGCTTTCGCACATCAGCGTCAGTTACAGACCAGAAAGCCGCCTTCGCCACTGGTGTTCCTCCATATCTCTGCGCATTTCACCGCTACACATGGAATTCCACTTTCCTCTTCTGCACTCAAGTTTTCCAGTTTCCAATGACCCTCCACGGTTGAGCCGTGGGCTTTCACATCAGACTTAAAAAACCGCCTACGCGCGCTTTACGCCCAATAATTCCGGATAACGCTTGCCACCTACGTATTACCGCGGCTGCTGGCACGTAGTTAGCCGTGGCTTTCTGGTTAGGTACCGTCAAGACGTGCACAGTTACTTACACGTTTGTTCTTCCCTAACAACAGAGCTTTACGATCCGAAGACCTTCATCACTCACGCGGCGTTGCTCCGTCAGGCTTTCGCCCATTGCGGAAGATTCCCTACTGCTGCCTCCCGTAGGAGTCTGGACCGTGTCTCAGTTCCAGTGTGGCCGATCACCCTCTCAGGTCGGCTACGTATCGTCGCCTTGGTAAGCCGTTACCTTACCAACTAGCTAATACGGCGCGGGTCCATCTATAAGTGACAGCAAGACCGTCTTTCACTATCGAACCATGCGGTTCGATATGTTATCCGGCATTAGCTCCGGTTTCCCGAAGTTATTCCAGTCTTATAGGTAGGTTACCCACGTGTTACTCACCCGTCCGCCGCTAACGTCAAAGGAGCAAGCTCCTCTTCAGTTCGCTCGACTTGCATGTATTAGGCACGCCGCCAGCGTTCATCCTGAGCCAGGATCAAACTCTCCATAAAAGAAGTAAGCTTGATATAGCTCGTTGATTGGTTAAGCCAATCACTCTGAAAGTACTTAACGTACTCAAATTATTGGAATTAACGTTGACATATTGTCATTCAGTTTTCAATGTTCATGCGTCGTTTTCTTTTAACTCGACAAGAATTAATTATACAGACTTTCGAACCTCAAGTCAACAACTTTTTAAAATTTATTTTTCGAAGTGTTTCACAGCTGTTTTGTGCCGCTCAACAAGATATAACTATACAGGCATTCTAGCATAAAGGCAACGCTAAAAATTACACTCTAAGCGCCTTTTAGACAACAAAACACCGGTTTTACATTATTAAATGATAAAAAATAGAGAAAAGTCGTTAAAGCATCATACTTTCATGCTTTAGGGGAGGACGACGAAATCATATAGATTTCTGTCCCACATCAAATGAGAATATATCTGTTAAAAAGCACAGTAGCTGACTGGACTGAAATTTCGCTTAACGCTCTTTTCAATCCTAGTCAGCCTTGTCGGGGTGGGACGACGAAATCATATAGATTTCTGTCCCACTCCCTTACCTCTTTTCTCCAATCTTTTTCAATCGTTCTCTATATTTACATTTCTGTTCGCCCTGAAATTGCTTTAGATAAAGTCACTTCATCTGCATACTCTAAATCGCCACCAACTGACAACCCTTGGGCCAAACGCGTCACCCGAATTCCTAATGGCTTCACGAGTCTAGAAATATACATTGAAGTAGATTCACCTTCTAGATTTGGATTCATCGCTAATATGAGTTCTTCTACTTCTTCATCTTTTAATCGTTCAATAAGCCCTGGAATGTTAATATCTTCCGGTCCAATTCCATCCATTGGCGAAATAGTCCCATGTAAAACATGATATAAGCCCTGATATTCTTTCATCTTTTCCATCGCAATAACATCTTTATCATCTTCTACAACACATATAACCGAACGATCTCGTCGCTTATCTTCACAAATATAACAAGGGTCTTGTTCCGTAATATGTCCGCACATACTGCAATAAGTCAGTTCTCGTTTCACATCAACAAGTGCTTTAGCGAATTGTACAACGTCATCTTCTTTCATATCTAATACATGAAAAGCCAGACGTTGCGCCGTTTTCGGGCCAATGCCTGGCAATTTCATGAAACTGTCAATCAGTTTAGAAATAGGTGCTGGATAATGCATCTTACATCATTCCTGGGATGTTAAGGCCTTTAGTATGTTTGCCTAAACGTTCAGAAGTAAGTTCGTCTGCTTTAGACATCGCTTCGTTTGTCGCAGCTAATACTAAATCTTGTAACATATCCACATCTTCTGGATCTACTACTTCTTCATTGATTTGAACGTCTATAACTTCTTTATGACCTGATACGATGACTTTCACCATACCGCCGCCAGCTGAACCTTCAACTTTTTCTTCTTTTAACTTTTCTTGCTCATCTGCCATTTTCTTTTGCATTTTTTGCATTTGTTTCATCATTTGTTGCATATTTCCGCCACCGCGCATCACTATCTTCCTCCTAATTTATGCTTAATATCATCTTTAATTATAGAGAGTTATTCCCTCTTAGATTCGTTTACAATTATACATACCTTTAAGGTGATTGTCATGTTTCGTCTTCGATAACATGAACTGTTTCATCACCGAATAAATCTTTCGCCTTTTGTACGACATTGTCTTGCGATGTTTTAGGCGTTGTTGTTTGTGATGATTGACCTTGTTTACGTTGATCGATATAGTCACTGCGCACTTGCATCCATTTATCAGCAGGTACACCTACAACTTCGACCGCTTTATTAATGATATCGCGTACCACATTTTCGATACTTTCTTTCTTATCATTATCCTTCTTTAAAATTTCGCAGTGAATTTCTTCTTCAAATTTAACTAGGACTTTATCTTCACTGGCAGCGACCGGTTCCGAATTTTGAAGTAAGCTCACAAGCGCCTTTTGACCTCGATCTTTCGCGTATTGAATGACATCCGCCCAACGTTCTTTAATACGTGCAATGTCTTCTTTGTTGGCCTTATCAAGCACTTTAGCAATTTGCTCAACTGAATAAGTCGAACCATTGCCTCGTCTCTTCGCTGGTTTAGGCTTGCTAGGGGCACTCGACGTCGCAATACCTTGAGACTTCAACGTGCGCAATTCGGATTCTAACGCTTCCATACGTCGAACCATTGCTTCGTTACTTTCTGACGGTGCATGATTCACGACCACTTCTCCAGTTTGAACAACTTCCTTAATCATTTCTGAAAGTTTTACAAGCAATACTTCAAAATGAACATTTTGATTTACACTAAATCGAATAGACACGAGCGTATCGTTTATAATTTCAATCATTTTATAAAGTACTTCTAAATCATATTGGAAAAGCGCGTCGTAGGAAGGTGTTTCCGCTGTTGTTTTGAACATAATCGTATCACGAACAAAATAAATCATATCATTAATGAGCCGATTGACTTCCTTGCCCTCGCTAATAAAACCGTGATAACGCTCAAAAGCGGCATGTACATCGCCTTCGACCACATTTTTAAATAATGCATTTAAATCTGATTCGTCCAAACTCCCTGTAACATCTAATGCATCTTTTAATGTCAAACGTTCATCACCAAACGCAATAGCTTGATCCATAATACTTAATGCATCACGCATACCGCCTTCTGACACTTTCGCGATAAAGACAAGCGCTTCATGGTCATACACGATACTTTGCGTATCTGCGACATACTGCAAGCGGTCAACAATGTTATCTGAATGAATCGCCTTAAAATCAAAACGTTGCGCTCGCGAAATAATCGTTGGTGGGATTTTGTGCGGTTCCGTTGTAGCCAAAATAAAAATGGCATGCGCAGGCGGTTCTTCTAACGTTTTTAACAATGCATTAAATGCACCTGTCGTTAGCATATGTACCTCATCTATAATATAAACTTTATATTTAGATTGGCTAGGGGCGTACTTTACTTTGTCCCGAATATTACGAATTTCATCGACACCATTATTACTCGCGGCGTCAATTTCAATCACATCGGAGTTTGTCCCTTGCGTAATGCTCACACAACTTGCACACGTATTACAAGGTTCCCCATCTGTGCGTGTTTCACAGTTCATCGCTTTGGCGAATATTTTTGCAATACTTGTTTTCCCAGTGCCTCTTGGTCCGCTGAAAATATAAGCATGTGATTGCTTTTCTTTGGCAATCGCATTTTTTAATGTTTTTGTGACATGCGTTTGACCGACAACATCTTCAAAACTTTGCGGTCTAAACATCCGGTACAATGCTTGGTAATTCACTTTGGCACCTCCGTTTTTACAATAGTCTCATTATAGCATGCTCACTTCAAAATGTATGTGAAGGTTATTCAAAAAAGGGGCTTGGATAGATGACTTGACCATGCGGCGTGTCTTCTAACGTATCCCACAAAAATTTGACACGCACGAAATTATCTGGCACTTCAAAAGGCGTTGAAATCCCATGTTCCGCTGCCACTTCATAACCTAGCGCTGCGTAATAATCCGGATGTCCTAACACGACAATGGTCGTATATTCGAGTTCTTGGGCACGTTCTTCTAAAGCTTGAATCAGCGCTTTTCCTAACCCTTTGCGTTGGTAAGCTTTTTTTACAGAAACAGGCGCTAATGCTAAAGCCTCATAACGTTCATTCTCCGCTTCAATTTGAATCGGCGAACATAAAGCATGCCCAATCACTTCACCCGCTTCATTTTTGGCAATTACTTCGAGTTCAAAATGATATTCTGGCTCAAGACGTAGTTTTCGAACGAGTTCTTGTTCATTTCCATCCGATTCCGGAACATCCTTAAAAGCTTCTTGAACCATCTCAAGTGAAGGTGCATAGTCATTTTCTGTTAATGTACTAATGTAAACTGACATCTAATCCCTCCCTTATCTCATGATGTGTATAGTAAACACATTATAACAAAAATCGTTAAAGTACTTCTTATATATACTTAAAAATTACCTGATCGCCAGTCCATCGTATATTTTCAACCTCCACATATATTAACAACGCACCCCAAATCATCGATATACAGAAACTGCTTTACTTAGTTTAAAAAATTTATCTCACAAAGGTAATTCCTATATTTTAAAACATTATATAGAAAAAAGAGGCGAGAACAGTTCTATGTCCTCGCCCCTTTATCTATATGATTTAAGATTTTTAGCATAAAAAAACCGTGCACCTTTGCGTTGTATATGCATCACAAACGTTACCAAAGTCGACAGCTAAATCTCGGCTACCCTACGGCACATATGAGAATCCACTTAATGCTGCTTCCGTCAGGACCTGACATGGTTCATGGGTTCATATTGCATAGGACCGAAATCTTCAAACACCTCGTGCTTTGGGCAGACTTCACAAATACATATCCGCGACAAAGGAATTCAGCCTCGCATAAAGCGGTTTTCGAGAAAAGGGAACCGCTACCTCCCCGCTTAGCACGGTAAAATCAATATTACTACATCCTATTATGCAAATGCAAGCCCAAACATACACGAACTTTGACAAATAGCCGAACATTGTCTCGATAATCCCTAAATTTTATGACGTCTTGAAAAATCAATAAATTTAAATTCTGTTGCGATATGTTTAGAGATACTATATTGAAATTTCGTTGTATCTTTTAAATGTACAATTCCCCTTACCGTTGCTGTATACTCCGGGGTAATTTGGCCGAGAACTTGCCGTTCTGTCTCACCAAACGGCTCAAAGGTGATAGATTTACTTGAAAAACTGATTTCGAACCCTTTTACATTTTCAACATAGTCATAAAACGAGCCTTGAACAACAGTTTTCGTTAAATCAGGAAACAATGCAGCCAGTACGTAATCTTCATCGATAATTTTCGTTACCCCTTCGACTTGACGATAACGTACAAAGTGCCAAAGCGGGGTTTCATCAGCAATTTGCAGCGCTTGTTTAACATGTGGTACATCTGCCGCTCGAATACGTTCAAATGAATGTACCACCGTTTGATGCGGTAAGTTCAAGGAGGCTTTCACTTCTTTAAAACTCATTAAATCATTAAATGGAAATTCCGTCATGCCTTGATAAATAACGACCGAACCCTTGCCTCGAATCTTTTGAATCATTCCATCCGAAACAAGCATATTCAAACTTTTACGAACTGTTTCACGTGACACGTTGTAATTTTCTACTAACTGATATTCAGATGGGAGCTGATCACCATAATGGTACGTACCTTCTAAAATCGCACGTCGCATGTTCTCATATATCCATTTGAATTTATTTTGTTTCATTTCAGTCCTCGCCTCTTATTCTTTTTCTTTAGCCACAACGATAGCACCATACGCTCCGATTTCATATTCGTTTATTGTCCCATTTTGAATCACTCGGCGTCCTTTAATATCTAACGTATTTGGTAATTCAACTACTTCGCTCGTCATATTAGCAACAATTAACCAAACTTCATCCTTATAATGACGCTCATAAACAAAAAGTGCAGGGTGATCCATATAACGTGGTACGATGTCACCATAAGTAATAATATCATGTTCATGACGCAATTGAATCAATGTGCGATACGTATAAAAAATTGAGCTTTCATCCGCTAGCGCCGCTTCCGCATTAATCGTATGATAATTAGAAGCGACGTCAATCCAAGGCTTTCCAGTAGTAAACCCAGCATGATTAGAACTATCCCATTGCATAGGTGTACGTGAATTATCTCGAGATTTCTGACTTAAAATGGTTAAAATTTCCGACTCCTCGTAGCCTTTGCGTTTCATCATTTCGTATGCATTTAACGATTCCACATCTCGATATTGATGAATCGATGTAAAATGAGGATCTGTCATGCCTATTTCTTCACCTTGATAAATATAAGGCGTTCCTTGAAGCATATGCAAAGCAATCGCTAGTGTCTTAGCACTCGTTTGACGCATCTCCTCATTTTCATCGTTACCAAATCGCGAAACGACCCGAGGCTGATCATGGTTACACCAAAATATTGCATTCCACCCGCCTCCTTCGTAAATGCCACGCTGCCAATACATTAAAATGGCTTTTAATTGTTGCAAGTCGAATTTTTGATTCGTCCATTTTTCACCATCTTTGTAGTCCACCTTTAAATGATGAAAATTGAAGACACTACTCAATTCTTGACGTGCTTCACGTGTATACTTTATGCAATGTTCCAAAGACGTTGAAGACATTTCACCTACCGTCATCATTCCTTTATCGCCAAAAGTTTCACGATTCAACTCATGTAAAAATTCATGTACGCGCGGACCATCTGTGTAAAATTCTTTTCCAATCGCTGTTGAATTTTTAAATGCTCCTTTAGAAATTAAATTAATGACATCGAATCGAAAACCGTCCACACCCAAATCAATCCAATGATTCACAATTTTAAATACTTCTTGACGTACTTCAGGATTATCCCAATTCAAATCCGCTTGTGTCACATCAAACAAATGCAAATAATATTCATCCGATTTAGAATCATATTGCCACGCGTTTCCTCCAAATTTCGATTCCCAATTTGTCGGAGGTCCATCATTTGATTTTTTAAAAAAGTAAAACTGATGATAAGGGCTCTCTTTAGACTTTAAAGCTTCTTGAAACCATTGATGCTCCGTCGACGTATGATTGACAACAATATCTAACATAATTTTCAATTGCCGAGCATGCGCCTCTTTAATCAATGTTTTCAAATCTTTTTCGTTACCAAATCGCGCATTAACTTTGAAATAATCGCGTATATCGTAACCATTATCATTCATTGGCGAATCATAAATTGGCGTTAACCATAAATAATCCACGCCTAAATAAGCAAGGTAATCTAATTTTTCGATAATCCCTTGCAAATCACCTTCACCGTTTCCAGTTGTATCATTAAAGGATTTAACATAAATTTGATATACGACTGATTTTTTCCAATCTTTTTGTACCAATTCATACCCACCTTAAATTTATAACGTTTCATCTACCATTTTCTTTGTTTTTTCACGACTAAATCTTGAGAAAACAATCGTTAGTATACATGGCATTACCATCGAAATGAGTGTTCCGATAATGTAGACGCCCCAAAATTGTTGTTTGATAGAAAGAATTGCCGGAACACCGCCTACACCTACATTACCAATAACCCCTGAAGCTCCAATTAAAGCACCAACGCACATAGATGTTAAAATTGCGGCAATGAATGGATACTTGAGCGGCAAGTTCACACCAAACATCGCTGGTTCTGTAACCCCTAAGAAACCAGATACCCCTGAAGTTGCTGCTAAACTTCGTTCTTTTTCCATTTTTCGTTTTCTATAAATGAACCACGCGCCAAATGCAGCAGAACCTTGCGCAATGTTAGACATTGCTACAATCGGCCATAAGTATGTTCCACCAATATCACTACCGATTAATTGGAAATCGACCGCTAAAAACATATGATGTAGCCCTGTAATGACTAGCGGTGCATAAAGCAAACCATAGATGGCACCACCAAGCCAACCCGCATTTTGGAATAAAAATGTTACTGCACCGGTAATACCTTTACCAATAATTAGTGCAACAGGTCCTATAATTAAAAACGCTAAAAAACCAGTAACAAGTAATGCAATAGGGCCAACAACTAATAACTTCACAGAGTTATGGACTACCTTATTTAATGCCTTTTCAATTTTTGCAAGGACATATGCAGCAAGTAATACCGGTAAAACTTGTCCTTGGTAATTTAATTGTTCGATTTTTAATCCAAAAATTTCCCATGTGGGGATTTTTTCTACTTTACCAATGTCATATTGCGACATGAGTTGAGGATGCATAAGTACAAGCCCTAGTACCAAACCAAGGACAGGGTTCCCTCCAAATACGCGCATCGCACTCCAACCTACAAGCGCAGGTAAAAATATAAACGCTGTGGTTGCAATAACATTAATAATATTTGCAAAGTCCGCAATTTGCGGTACACGTTCCACAATAGATGGAGACTTATTTATTAGCGGCATCGTCAGTACATTGTTAATCCCTAAAAGCAAACCAGCCGTAACAATTGCCGGAAGAATTGGAATAAAAATGTCCCCTAATAACTTAATTAAACGTTGCAATGGATTTCCTTTCTTCGCAGCCACCGCTTTCGCTTCACTTTTAGATGCTTCGGTTGTACCTGTTTCGTTGATCAAAATGTTATAAACTTCATCAACCGTTCCTGGTCCAATTACAATTTGATATTGATTATCTGCTTTAAACTGCCCTTTTACGAGTGGATTAGCAGCCAATTTGTCTTTGTTTACTTTACTATCATCTTCTAATACTAAACGCAAACGCGTCACACAATGTGTGGCAGTTTGTAAATTTGCTTCCCCACCAATTGCATCAACAATCGCTTGAACATCTGAGCGCTTCACAGCCATCCCTTATCACTCCTTAAATTTCAGACTTGTCTATACAAATTGTAAGTTGTATAGACAAGTTTTGTAAAGGCTTTCATATATAGTTGGCTAAATGTTCATTTTTTGCAAATAAAACGGAGTGAGTATAGCTCGCAATGTTCATGCCACCTATGCTTACTCCGTAAACTATGTACAGTATTTTATTGTTGTCGGTAGGACATGTCTTCTTTATTTTTTGTTTAATCACTTACAATTATAGAGCTATTTAAACCACTTTTACATTCAAAACAAAACTAACGTTCAGTGCCTGATATTACGAGCCTTAACGTACAGAATCGTAAGCACTCCAATGCATTACATCATTTTCGAACACGTAAAAAAGCCAAATGTTCAACTTCAGTTAAACATTTGGCTTTTATATCTATTAGTCTTGGATTTTACTTATAATGGCGGAGGAAGAGGGATTCGAACCCCCGCGAGCCGTTAAGCCCCTGTCGGTTTTCAAGACCGATCCCTTCAGCCAGACTTGGGTATTCCTCCGTGTGACGAGCACATAAAATATAATATTATAGCCCGCACACAATGTCAACATAAATTTTACAAAAATCAAACAAAACTTTTACGCGTTAAATGACTATGGACAGAATGAGCAACTTCACGCCCTTCTTTAATTGCCCAAACAACTAAACTTTGCCCTCTTCGCGCATCTCCAGCCGCAAAATATTTAGATTGACTCGTCTTATAATCAGACGTATTCGCCACGATTTTTTGGTACTTCACTTTAACCCCTAATGCCTGTGTTACTTGAGACGCGACTCCTTCAAAACCAATCGCCAATAACACAAAATCCGCTGGAATTAAAATTTCTCGGTCATCACCTAACAACGAACCGTCTGCTTGATCACGTTGAACTTGCGCATAAATACCACGCACATGAAACATTTCGTCAATGTCAAAACGCATCGTTTGAATGCCATACGCTCTCGGTTCTACACCAAATCGCGCCTCATATTCTTGGTGCGCATAATCTTTTTTCAAGACTGGCTCAGGAAACGGCCAACTGTAATTCATTTCAAACCGTTCTGGCTTTCTTGCTTTTCGATTGAATTGCACCACAGATTTGCAACCGTCACGCAATGCCGTAGCAACACAGTCTGCTCCAGTATCACCATCACCAATCACTACTACATTTTTCCCTTTAGCTGAAATTGTCTGTTTTGACGTTTCACCCATAAGTAATTGCGTTTGTTCTGTTAAATAATCCATCGCAAAATAAATGCCTTGGCCCATACGTCCTTCAAGCGGTAAATCGCGTGGCTTCTCCGCACCTGTACAAATGACAATTGCATCATACGTCGCATCCAATTTGGCTTTGTCTATGTCCTTACCCACTTCAACATTACAATGGAAAGTTACACCGGCAGTCTCCATTAAACGCACACGTCGAAAAACGACATCTTTATCCAGCTTCATATTAGGGATACCGTACGTCAATAAACCTCCTGGTTGCATATTTTTTTCATAAACATCCACTTTATAGCCTAACGCATTGAGCTCTTCAGCTGCCGCAAGCCCAGCTGGACCACTGCCGATCACAGCTACTTTTTCTTCTAAACGCACTTCTGGCACACGCAGCTGAACCCAACCATGTTCAAAAGCTTCATCAATAATCGTACGCTCAATGCCTTTAATCGCGATAGCATCTCTATTAATTTTCATGACACATGAAGCTTCACAAGGCGCCGGACAAATGTAACCAGTAAATTCAGGGAAGTTGTTCGTTTCTGACAACCGTTCATACGCTGTTTTAAAGTCTCCACGATAAACTAAATCATTCCACTCCGGAATATAGTTACCTAATGGACACCCTAGTGTTTCACGTTCGATTTGAACTCCTGTCTGACAAAAAGGTGTCCCACAGTCCATACAACGTGCGCCTTGTTGCTGCGCATCTTCATTTGAAAAACGAGATTGATATGCATCAAAATTCTTAATACGCTCTGTTAAAGACAACTCATTTAGCTTTTGTCTAGGATACTTCATAAACCCTTTAAATTCACCCATATTTTGACCTCCTTAGTAAACCGTCATAGACTTATCTGTCCATAGAGCGTCATCTGTGTGGTCATTAAATGCGGAAAGCAATGCGTCTTTATGTTCTTGTTGACGTTCAAAATGATAAATTTTATGCATCATTTGTTTATAGTCTTTAGGAATTACTTTGACACATTGCGTTACATGTTTCTCAAAACCATCTAAAATGCGCTGCGCTTTTTGGCTTTGTGTATAGCGAACGTGTTTCATTAACATTTGCTTTAACATGTCACATTCTTTTGCATCTGTAACCTCATCAAAATCTAAAGTCTCTAAGAAGTGTGTCGTTTTAAATTCATCTACACATGTTGGAAAAATATAGCTTACACCACCACTCATACCTTGGCCAAAATTGTTACCCACATCACCTAAAATGACGACACGGCCACCTGTCATATACTCTAAACCGTGGTCACCGATACCTTCAACGACGACATGCGCACCACTATTACGAATGCAGAAACGTTCTCCTGCACGTCCATTAATATAGGCTGTCCCGCTTGTCGCGCCGTAAAAACAAACGTTACCAACGATAATTTCATCTTCACGCGCTTCATTAGGCGCATTGACAATGACTTGTCCGCCTGACAATCCTTTTCCAACGTAATCATTAGCATCACCCGTATGATGTACCGTTAGCCCTCGAGGCATCCAAGCACCTAAACTTTGACCGGCGTGTCCTGTCGTATAAGCCATTATCGTATTCGGTGGCAATCCTTCTAAGCCATAACGTTGTGTAATTTCGCTGCCTGTGATTACGCCTACATTACGCTGTTCATTGCAGATTTTGAACGTCCCTTTAAAAGGAGTCCCCGCTAAAATCGCTTGTTTTGCAGCGGGCCATAGCATTGTTAAGTCAAAACTATGGTCAAGGCCATGTTGCTGCTCAATCTGCTTCGTACGCTCACCTTCATTTTGGTGCAATAATTTAGCGACATTTAACTCACGTGCTTTTGGGTGGTGACGCATTGCTTGAGAAGCTTCCAATAAATCGGTTCTCCCCACAAGTTCATCTACAGTGCGTAAACCAAGTGTCGCCAAAATTTCACGTAATTCTTCGGCCACAAAATGCATGTAGTTCACAACGTGGTCTGCTTTTCCTGTAAAAAGGGCACGTAAATCTCCATTTTGTGTAGCAATACCCACCGGACAAGTATCTTTATGACAAACGCGCATCATGACACATCCTAAAACAACAAGCGGGGCCGTTGCAAAACCAAATTCTTCAGCGCCTAACATTGCCGCATAGGCGATATCTCGCCCAGTCAGTAATTTACCATCTGTTTCAAGACGCACGCGCGAACGTAAACCATTTAACATTAATGTTTGATGTGTCTCAGCTAAACCTAATTCCCATGGCAATCCAGCATGCTGAATACTCGTTTTAGGAGAAGCACCTGTACCGCCATCGTAGCCTGAAATTACGATTTTATCAGCGCACGCCTTCGCTACACCTGCTGCGATCGTTCCTACACCAGATTTAGAAACCAATTTGACGGTAATATCAGCTTGACGATTCACATTTTTCAAATCGTGAATCAATTGCGCCAAGTCTTCTATCGAGTAAATATCGTGATGCGGTGGTGGTGAAATCAAACCGATTCCCGGTGTCGATCCCCTTACTTCTGCAATCCAAGGATACACTTTTTTGCCAGGCAATTGTCCCCCTTCACCCGGTTTCGCACCTTGTGCCACTTTAATTTGAATCTCTTTCGCATGTTGTAAATAATAACTCGTCACACCGAAACGACCGGAAGCAACTTGTTTAATTGCACTTTTGTAGTCTGAACCTTCTTGGCTCAATTCATAGCGTTCTAGCGCTTCGCCACCTTCACCACTATTACTTTTTCCGCCAATGCGATTCATCGCTTCTGCAAGTGTTTGATGTGCTTCTTGAGAAATAGAGCCATAGCTCATTGCACCTGTTTTGAAACGTTTAACAATTTCTGTAACGGGCTCCACTTCGTTTAACGAAATACTTTGTCGTGTTTTGAACTCAAATAAATCACGCAAATGACTCGTCGTATGATGATTCGCTATCTCCGAAAATTGTTTGAACTTTGCGTAATCATTGTCACGGCACGCGTGTTGTAATAATTGAATCGTCATCGGATTAAACGTATGATACTGACCTTGTTGACGCCACTGAAATGTACTTCCTGGTTCTAGATGCGCTTTGTCAAATGACTGTCGACGCCGATTTTCAACATCAATTGTATCGATTGAAATCCCAGATAGCTTTGAGGGCGTTCCAGGGAAATATGTGTCAATGACCTCATCACTTAGGCCTATTGCTTCAAAAATTTGTGCCCCATGATAACTTTGGACAGTTGAAATGCCCATTTTAGCCATCACTTTAATCAAACCTTCAGAAAAAGTCGTATTCAGTCGCGCGACATTAGACGCCACTTCCCCTTGAATACGATCTTGTTCCGTTAACTTAGCGATGGTTTTTTGCGCAAGATATGGTACGACAGCATTCGCACCGTAACCTACTAAACACGCAAGATGATGAACCTCACGCATTTCCCCAGACATCGCTACAATACTCGTTTGCATACGTAAATCGTGACGTATAAGCAATTGATGAATGTGACTCACCGCAAGCAACATCGGCATGGCATACGCTGTTTCTTCTAAAACCGAACGATCTTCTAAAACAACAACTTCTACCCCTTGTTGTACAGCTTCGATAACAGCTTCCCCTAAGTTGTTTAGCGCCTCTTTTAAGCTTTGTTGATATTCCGTTGAAAAATAAGCTGTTGTTAATGCCTCAGAAGCAATGTACTGCAGTTGTTGTTCTGTCAAAACCGGATGGTCAAGTTGGACACGCTTTAATGCATCTGGACCTGGCTTTAAGAGTTGGCCTTCGCCACCTAAATAAGTCAATTCACTAGTCACCACTTTTTCGCGATAAGCGTCTATAGGTGGATTAGTCACTTGCGCAAAAAGTTGTTTGAAATAATTGAACAGCGATTCCGGTTGGTGATTTAAAACTGCAAGTGGCGCATCATACCCCATTGCACCAATTGGGTCTTTTCCACCTGTCATCAGTTCTGTTAAATATTTATCAATCTCTTCTTTAGTGTAGCCAAAGCGCTGTTGTTGACGAAAAGCATCGTCATCAGATAACGTAGACGGCTCATATGAAATCGATTCTAGGTCTAACTTTAGACGTTCATGTTCTAACCAATACTGATAAGGATAGTGATTCGCAATCGATTGTTTTAATGCTTCATTGCCAATGACTTTATTTTTATAAAAGTCCACAAGCAATAATTTTCCTGGATTCAACTGTCCTTTATACGCAACATCCGCTTCATCTACATCCACTACACCTACTTCTGACGAGAAGATGATTTCATTATCTTGCGTAATGGTATAGCGCCCGGGTCGCAAGCCGTTACGATCTGTTAAAGCACCTAATTTATCCCCATCGCAAAATGAAATCATTGTTGGGCCATCCCACGGCTCCATTAGATAACTATAAAACTCATAAAATGCGCGTACATTGGCATCATTACTTTCGTTATACAACCACGGCTCAGGAATAAGTAACATTGCCGCTTGTTCCGGTGGCATTGCCAAACTTAAAAATTCTAGCGCGTTGTCTACGATAGCTGAATCGCTTCCAGATTCATCTAAAATACCGTGTACTTTTGACGCTTCATGACCAAATACCGTTTCGATTAAACGACGTTGACGTGCACGCATCCAATTGACATTGCCTTGAATTGTATTAATTTCTCCATTATGCATTAATAAACGATTCGGATGTGCACGCTCCCAACTCGGAAACGTATTTGTACTAAAGCGTGAATGTACAGAACCAAATTTAGAAACATAAGCTTCATGTTGAAGATCTAAATATACCTTTTTGATTTGATCGGAACGCAACCAACCTTTATAAACGATCGTACGGCGAGATAAACTCGTAAAATAAAGATTGAGTTGTGCCTTCGTACTATACTGTTCAATTTGTTTACGCGCTAAATACAACGCACGGTCAAATTGCGAGGCGTTTTGATTCGCAATAAACATTTGTTGAATCTTTGGCATTGTTTCAACCACATGCGATGCCAAACACGTCACATCGACAGGTACATCACGAAACCCAAGCAATACCAATCCTTCAGACTTAAAAATGTCTGCCATCACATGTGCATGTGCTGAATCAGAAATGTCTTGGTTAGTAAAATACATCCCCACCGCATAAGCCCCTTCTTGCGGGAGGTCGAACGGCACGTGCGACTCAAAATACGTATACGGGATTTCCGTCATAATACCAGCACCGTCACCAGTTATACCATCTGCACCAATCCCACCTCGATGATCAAGTCTGCGTAACATCTCTAATGATTTTTCGACAATACGATGTGAGCGTTTATTATCCATATTGGCATAAAAACCGATACCACACGCATCGTGTTCGTCACGTGAGTCATAGAGTCCTTTTTGAAAAATCGACGAATTGTTAGACATTTCTGACACCTCCTTCCAGTAATACATTCAACTATATAGAAGGTCATTTATCACATCAATATATAATTGAGATGAAAATCATCTCAATTTGAGATAATATAAAACAAATGAGGTGAGTCTATTGGAATTAAAACAACTCAAATATTTTATAGAAGTGGCCAAACGTGAACACATTTCAGAAGCAGCTCTAGAATTGAATGTCGCGCAATCGGCCATTAGTCGACATATTAGCAATCTAGAAAATGAATTAGGCACTGCGCTATTTCACCGAAAAGGACGCAATGTGTGTTTAACTACAGAAGGAAAACATCTCCTTCAAACCGCACTACCCATTTTAGAGCAAGTCGAACAAACTTTAGCCTTTTTTCAAACGCACCAAGAAATACGTTCCAGTACCATTACCATCGGCTATGTCGATGGAGCGATAGGTCAAATTTTGCCTCAAGTTTTAGACAAAATCGAATCCGAACTTGAAATTTCACTTGTTCCAACATTACTTGCGCCAAACGCAATAAAACAAGCACTAGATACTAATGAAATTGATATTGCTATCACAAATGCCAATATCAATGATACGCTTTACACTATACAACCTTTATTTGAAGAAACTTATGTTTTGTGTGGACCGTCACACCATCCATTAATGACTGTTCCAAATCCTCCATTATCACATATCTTAAAACATCAATTATATATTCACGAGCCTGTAGTAGAAGACTTTAAAATACGCATTGAAACACAAGCACACTTACCGGTCTATCGTTGCAATTCTACGCCATTTGCACGTTTTATTTTGCAACATGAAAAAGGCTTTGTAATTGCACCATCTTATATAAATCTATATAGTCATACACATCAATGGACAAAAATATCTTTGTCCCATCTTGATTTGAAAAAAACCGTTTCGCTCGTTTATCGCAAAGAAAATGATAAACCCGCACAACATGACATTATTGCGATGTTAACTTCACATTTGCAACAACATTCAACTTATCATTAAAAGGAGATACAATATGAAACGTTTTAATAAAAATCGTTCCTTTGGTTTGGTGCTCTTAGTCAGCATTATTTTAGCCATTGCTACGATTACCTTTACTTTTTTTAATGCACGTTTTTATGCGTCTCCCATTGGAAAAGTAATAGAAGTTTCAAAACATCACCCAAAAACTTCTATCGATGAACATCATAATAAAGATATTAAAATAACAGATGAACTGAAAGTCCAATTACTCAATACGAAAGATGCTGGTAAAACGCTTACGGTTCATCATCTGTATAACCAATCTAAAACAGAAGAACAAGCTTACAAACCCGGCGATCAAGTCTTACTACATATCGGCAAGCATGCACAAGATCATTTTATTCAAGAGAAAAAGCGCGATACATTAATTGCTATCGTGCTGAGTGTCTTTTTTATTGCCTTGCTTATTATTGGACAACGTGTAGGCATACAATCGATTTTATCGCTCATTTTAAATACGGTAGCCATTTTAGTCGCCATCGGCATATACAATACACATACACAGTTAAACTTATTTAGTGTGATGAGCATCGCCGTATTGATTGCTACTTCGATTACCCTTTGGCTCGTCATCGGTTGGAACAAACGCACACTTGTTACGATTGCAAGTACACTTATAGGCACTTGGCTATGCGTCGGCATTGCTTGGGCAGTCATTATGCTCACACACGCTCAAGGCATCAAATACGAAACGATGAGCTTTTTAACATTACCACCGCACACCATTTTCTTAGCCTCTGTTATGGTGGGCACACTCGGTGCCGTAATGGATGTAGCCATTACTATCTCAAGTGGTATGCACGAAATCATTCAACGGTCACCCCATATTTCACGCACACGTTGGATGATTGCAGGACGTAATATTGGACGTGACATCATGGGAACGATGACAAATATTCTGCTTTTTTCCTATTTAGCAGGAGGCCTCCCAATGTTATTGCTCTATTTAAAAAATGCCAATACGCTAACTTATAGTATTTCGATGAATTGGTCTTTAGAAATTGCACGTGCCATTACTGGAGGCATTGGCATTGTTCTTACCATTCCTATCACAATTGCATTGATGCAACTTTGGCATCGTTGGCAAGGTGGTGAAATGCGATGAATGCTGTTGTTATTTTAGCCCTTATTTTATTTCTATTAATGGTGATATTTGGTGGGAAATCCGGCGCTATCGCCTTTGGAACTTTATTTTTAAACTTTATACTTTTAGTGATTACGATTATCATCATTATTTTCGGCGTACCCATTTACATTGTCACTCTCATCTTTTGTATTGTAGTTGCTGCGATTAACTTATTCGCTTTAAACGGCTTCAATATTAAAACATTTGCAGCTTTTATTTCAAGTTTCGTTACAACCGTGATTATGCTCGGAGCCATTTATTTTTCAGTTCATCTCGGTCATCTTCAAGGCTTTACACAAGAAGAACAAGATGAAACGTATATTTTTTCTATGAATATCGGTATCGACATGGAACAATTTATGATTTTTGTCGTTATTCTTGCGGTCATTGCGGCTGTCATCGATTTGGCTATTACCATCAGTTCACCGATGTACGAGCTTTATGCAACCAACCCAACATTATCATCAAAAACACTTTTTGAATCAGGTATGCGCGTAGGACGTGAAATATTAGCCACTTCTGCAAATACCATCTACCTCGCGTTTATTGGTGGTTCAATGACCCTGGTTTTTTGGTTCTTTAATTTACATTATCGATTTGGTCGTTTAATTAATGCGAAGTTGTTCGTGCAAGAATTAATAACCATTTTACTTGGTGGTATTGCGATTGCGATTTGTATTCCGATTACTGCAGCCATCACTGCTTGGCTCATTCAACATCACGAACGTCTACCTTTTAATTTAAAAGCGAATCGTTTAGACGCATCTACATCGGACTTTAGGGTAAAGAAACAATGAGGTGAATGACATGACGCATATACGTATTCGTGGCGCACGCCAAAATAATTTAAAAAACTTAACCGTTTCAATTCCTAAACATCAATTAACTGTCGTGACAGGGCGTTCAGGGTCAGGTAAGTCTTCCCTCGTATTTAGCACTGTCGCTGCTGAATCTGAGCGACTGTTAAATGAAACATATTCGAGTTATATTCAACATCAACTGACACAATACGACAAACCTGACGTCGATCAAATTGAAAACTTACCCGTCGCGATGGTCATTAATCAAAAGCGTCTCGGAGGCAATTCGCGTTCCACAGTAGGAACCATTTCGGACATTTACGCTTCTGTACGTTTATTGTGGTCACGTATCGGCGAGCCTTTTGTCGGTTATTCTGATGTTTTCTCCTTTAATAATCCGAATGGTATGTGCGAAACATGCCAAGGGCTAGGTTACGTTGAAGATATCGATTTAAACGAACTGTTGGATTATGAAAAATCATTAAACGAAGGCGCTATTAATTTCCCTTCATTTAAACCGGACAGTTGGCGCGGTAAACGTTACCGCTATTCCGGCTTATTTGATAATGACAAAAAGCTTAAAGATTATACAGAAGATGAAATGCACACATTTTTATATACAGAACCTACAACACTTAAAAATCCGCCTTCAAATTGGCCGAGAACAGCAAAGTTTGAAGGATTGATTCATCGTTTTCGACGTTCCTTTTTAATTAACGATAATTTTGAGAAAAAACGATTTTTAAAAGATGTCCAACGTGTCGTAACGACACATCAATGTCCGACATGTAAAGGACAACGTTTAAATGCTAAAGTGCTTAGCTGTAAAATCAATGGGATGAATATCGCAGAATTTACCGCATTAACGATTGAAGAAACACTCCCTTTTCTTAAAGCAATCCGTAGTGAGAAAGCGGCGTTCATCATCAAACCCTTGCTCAAACAATTAGAAGCGTTAAACTATATTGGTTTAAATTATTTAACGTTAGGACGCGAAACGACGACGCTTTCAGGTGGGGAATCTCAACGTATCAAACTGATTCGTCATTTAAACAGTCCACTTACCGACTTAGTCTATATTATCGATGAACCTAGTGTGGGGTTACATCCTGAAGATATAGAGAAAATTAATCAAATTATGTTGAATATTCGCGACAAAGGGAATAGCGTCATTATCGTCGAACACGATCCAGATGTTATCAAAATCGCAGATCACATTATTGACATCGGACCTGGTGCTGGTAAAAATGGTGGAGAAGTTACATTCGAAGGGACCTACCCTGCACTGTTATCCTCATCAACAGACACGGGTAAAGCATTGACACGATGCCACCAACTCAAACCGAACGTCTCTTCTGATTACGACCATTGGTTCAAATTAGAAAATATTACACGCAACAATTTACACAACGTATCCGTTCAACTTCCAAAGCAAGCGCTATCCGTATTAACGGGCGTAGCAGGATCTGGGAAAAGTTCGCTTATTAAAGCAGGGTTTGAACACCGAAGAGATACTATTTTTATAGATCAAAAACCTGTGCATGCATCCCAACGTTCTAACTTACTAACATACATGGATGTGTTTGATGACGTCCGTACCTTTTTCAGCAAAGCAACAGGCCTAAAAAAGAGCATGTTTAGCTATAATTCAGAAGGCGCATGCCTAAACTGTAATGGTAAGGGTGTATTAAAAACCGAATTAGCATTTATGCCGGACTTTTCTCAAGTTTGTGAAGTTTGTGGCGGTACACGTTATAAACAAGAAGTTTTAGAAGCAAAAGTAGACGGAAATTCTATTGCAGATATATTGGCATTGACCGTGGAAGAAGCAATTGACCTATTCAAAAACGAAGAGACTATTCTCTCACGTTTAAAAGCTTTACAATCTACAGGGCTTTACTACATGACACTTGGCCAATCTTTAGATACCCTCTCAGGCGGAGAAATTCAACGTGTCAAACTTAGTCGTTACCTCACTGAAAAAGTGACGCAGAAGATTTTTGTTTTCGACGAACCTACAACAGGATTACATGAAGATGATATTCCTATTTTACAGGCACGTTTCGAACAATTGATTGCTGAAGGGAACACTGTCATACTTATCGAACACAACCTTACAATGATGACACAAGCCGATTGGATCGTAGACGTTGGTCCAGGCGCCGGAACGAAAGGTGGTCACATTCTGTACAGCGGCCCTCCTAATGCCCTTTTAGACGTCCCAGAATCAGTAACCGCTAAACATCTTGCACGTTACATCAAACCAACAGAATAAAACAGGGAGCGGGACAGAAATCTATTTGATTTCGTTGTCCCGCCCCCACAAGGCTGACTAGGGTTGAAATTAGTTTTTAAGCGAAATTTCAATCCAGACAGCTACTGTGACTTTTTAGCAGTTACCTTCTCATTATAGAAGCGGGACAGAAATCTATTTGATTTCGTTGTCCCGCCCCCACAAGGCTGACTAGGGTTGAAATTAGTTTTTAAGCGAAATTTCAATCCAGACAGCTACTGTGACTTTTTAGCAGTTACCTTCTCATTATAGAAGCGGGACAGAAATCTATTTGATTTCGTTGTCCCGCCCCCACAAGGCTGACTAGGGTTGAAATGAGCCTTAAGCGAATTTTCAATCCAGACAGCTACTGTGACTTTTTAGCAGTTACCTTCTCATTATAGAAGCGGGACAGAAATCTATTTGATTTCGTCGTCCCACCCCCACAAGGCTGACTAGGGTTGAAATGAGCCTTAAGCGAATTTTCAATCCAGACAGCTACTGTGACTTTTTAGCAGTTACCTTCTCATTATAGAAGCGGGACAGAAATCTATTTGATTTCGTTGTCCCGCCCCCATCTTTATAATTAAACAATTTATTTTGCTTTTATAACAATTGTGTTGCCTGGATAAAAAGCAACTTGTGTTGTTTTAGTATTGTAAATTTCGCCTTTTTTCACGTGCTTTTCAATTAACTTGGCACTATTTTTAATATGGTTAATACGTAACGTCAAATTGACAAGTTTACCCTTATGGTCAAACCCTACAATAATGCCATTTTTTTCATAAAATGTTAAGTCTTTTTCACCATAATATCTTTTAAAACCAGAACCTAAATTTTTAAAAACGTCTGCTTTTGTAACTTCTCCCACTTTTAAACCATTAAAAATGAAATGATCTGCTTTTAATCCTCGATAAAAGTTGTTGTCATCTAAAGCGTTGTTGTTCGGAATGTTAAATTGTCCGTTATACGTATAATAAGGTGTTTGGTGTGCTGTTGCTGCATGAGCATTGTCGAAACTTTGTCCTGAAGCGCCAGTAGCACCGACTAATAAACCAACAGATAATCCAGTCACTAATAATGTTTTTGTGATGTTTTTCATTTTCAAATACTCCTTATCGTTTTTATAATTTTAAATCATTATAAAAACATTCCCTTA
Organism: Staphylococcus ratti; assembly: GCF_020883535.1. Classification (NCBI taxonomy): domain Bacteria; kingdom Bacillati; phylum Bacillota; class Bacilli; order Caryophanales; family Staphylococcaceae; genus Staphylococcus; species Staphylococcus ratti. The sequence continues at coordinate 2,200,247 of NZ_CP086654.1, forward strand.
TTATTATGAACTCATTCTAACAAAAGCCTCTATCAATATCATCTATTTTTATCTCATAAATTAGACGTATGTGGGTATACTACTAGAGACGGAATTCCGTTAAAGATGACATTCTATATCGACATGTTATACTATTACAAAGACTACGTATTTATAAGGAGAATGATTATGGCTAAAAAAGACAACTCAACGTTAAGTGCAGTTTCATTTGTACTTTCAAGTGCGACAGTCGCAATTGACTCATACAACGCTTCTAACTTCCAAAACAAAAACAAGCAATTAAGCTACTTGTCATTAGGTATTGGCGTAGGCGATATGTTGCTTGACTTCTATCTCACATTCGGTGCTAAAAGTAAAATTGCAAAAGTATGGTCTTTAGTATCATTAGGACGTCAATTAAAAGCATCGTTCGAGCGTTATAAATCAATCAAAGCGACTTCATAAACGTTGTTTTATATTGTGTTGACCGCGCTACATGTTTAAAGTAAAACGCGCTTTCAACCTTAAAGGAGGGCGGGACTACGAAATCAAATCGATTTCTGTCCCGCTTCTGTATTGAGATGGTATCTTTCAAAAAGCACAGTTGCTGGCTGGATTGAATTTTCGCTTAATAGCTCATTTCAACCCTAGCCAGCCTTGTCGGGGCGGGACTACGAAATCAAATCGATTTCTGTCCCGCTTCTATATTGAGATGGTATCTTTCAAAAAGCACAGTTGCTGGCTGGATTGAATTTTCGCTTAATAGCTCATTTCAACCCTAGCCAGCCTTGTCGGGGCGGGACTACGAAATCAAATCGATTTCTGTCCCGCTTCTATATTGAGATGCTAACTTTTAATAAGCACAGTAGCTGTCTGAATTGAATTTTCGCTTAATAGCTCATTTCAACCCTAGCCAGCCTTGTCGGGGCGGGACAACGAAATCAAATAGATTTCTGTCCCGCTCCCTCTTGACTTTCGTTAAGTATATTTTGCCATGGACCTTGATACAACAATTGGAAAATATATTGTGCTTGCTCATCGACAGATGGACGCGCCTCATCTAAAATCCACGTTTTTATTACCGCAAACATACTTCCTACGATATACGCATGAAAATAGCGAAACGGAACACCATTAATGGTCTCTGCTTCTGGAAAAATACTCCTTAAATTTCCAGAAATGGTCTGTCCTATTTTTTGCTCCATTTCTCCATTACGATGTATATTGAGCAACACTTGGTACCGTACGATATCCGCTGATATAATTTCTAAAATACCTTTATACAGTGCCACTAAGTGCGCTTCTCGCTCTTCTTTTAATGTTGTCAAAATATTTTCTGCATAACTTTGGAAATTTTGTTGTAACCGTAATAAAACTTCATCTTCAATTTTATCCAACAAATCATATTTATCTAAGTAATGCTGATAAAATGTTGCCCTATTAATATCCGCTTCGTCTGCAATGTGTTGAATCGTTATTTGCTCAAATTCCTTTGTTTTTAATAATGTAATTAGCGCCGTTTTTATCGCTGCTTGTGTTTTTCGTACGCGACGATCTGCCATAATCAACCCTACTTTCCCAACATTCACATCAAATTTGTTGCTTAAGCAATAGATGTTTATACATTGCGTATTGTTTCTATTTTCTCTCTCTTTATAATAACATTATGACAATTAAACAACATACCGTTGTATAAAAGGAGTGATTCCAATTGAAAAATAAACGCATTTGGGTTGTACCCTTAATCACAACACTGATATTATTAATCTTTGCTACGGCATTTTATCCAGCTTATAATCCTAAACCTCATGATATTCCTATGGCAATAGTCAACTTAGATAAAGGGACAGAAGTCCAAGGTAAAAAGATCGAAATCGGAAAACAAATTGAACAAAAAATGATGGAAAATGATCAAAGCACTTTGGATTGGCATAAAGTTAGCAGTGAAGCTGAAGCAATAAAACAAGTGAAAAATGGCACGTACGCCGGTGCGATCGTCATTGATAAACACTTTAGTGCGCATGCATTAAGTCCTGCTCAGTCCATTATTATGAAAGACAAGCAACAAGAAATGGCTACAAAAGTAGCATCTGGAGAAATACCGCCTCAAATGGCGGCACAATTACAACAACAAGCACCGAAAATACCACAAATCGAGAAAGCAACAATGGCAACCTATTATGACGAAGGCGGACAAGGTCAATTAGGACGCGTAGTACAACAAGCGCTCACCCAAATGACAGAACGTATTAATGCGACTGTCAGCAAACAAAATAGTAACGCCTTAGCACAGAACAAAGTATCTATTCCTTCCCAACAACTCGATGCGATCGCGCATCCGGTAGAAGCACAATCAACTGCTTATCATCCTATTAAATCAAACCAAGCAAATGGTAATGCCAGCATGGTTCTGTTTATGCCTGTTTGGCTCGCATCTATGATCACAGCAGTCGTACTTTACTTTAACTATAAAAAGAACAAAACGTCAGCGCATCCAAAGCCACGTCTACTGTTCGCTGGCTTGACTTTGCTTATTGATTTCGCCGCAAGTACACTAGGCGCTTTTGCCTATGTTTATTTCTTGCATGGTGTGCTGAATTTCAATTTCCCAAATCCTTTGGCAACTGCGTTATTTATTAGTTTAGCTGTTGCTGGTTTTTCCTTACTTGTCCTAGGCATCATGGTTTGGGTAGGCATCATCGCTGCACCGCTCTTTTTATTGTTCGTGTTCTTTTCAATGCAAGCTGTGATGTTGCCATTTGCAATGGTTCCAAAATTTTATCAACAGTATATTTTGCCTTGGAACCCATTTAAGCACTACACGTCTGAAATTACACGCCTTATTTATCTTAACCATGGATTCACGTTAAACGCCAACACATGGATGTTTATCGCATTTATCCTTTTTGGCATCATTTCTATTACGAGTGCCTATTATTTTAAAAAATTCAAATCATAAATAAAAAAACGGTAATGCCCCAAAAAGAACTAACTTTGTTCTCAGCCGAGGTATTACCGTTTTTATATGTGAACTGATTAATGAATATATTTGAATTGCGCTACGCTGTATGCAGGAATTGTACGATATGTGAGTACACCTGGGCTTGCGCTGTAGTTCATTTCTGAAACTAAAATACTGCCGTCAGGATTAATGCGTTCTACGTAAGCTACGTGACCGTAGTAACCCATATCTGTTTGTAAAATTGAACCTACAGCTGGACGGTTGTTGATTGTATAACCATCACGTGTCGCATTGTCATCCCAAGCATTCGCATTCCACCAATATGTGCTAATCCCTTTTCCAGATGCTAAACGTTTGTTGAAAACGTGCCATGTACATTGACCCCAATCGTAAAGATTAGAATGGTTGAACACTGGAGAATAGTATCCAGAAGGTGCTGGTGTGACAGGCGTTGAAGCTGATCCTGCATTCCCACTCACTTTTAATGTTTGTCCAGGGAAAATCAAAAATGATGTTAACCCGTTTAAGTTCATAATATTTTGGTATGTTGTACCAAAACGTGCAGCGATTGCAGATAATGAATCACCTGCTTGAACGGTATACGTTGTTGCCGTTCTAGGCGTTGATGGTCTCGATGGAGACGGTGTTGGTGTTGACGGTCTTGCTGGCGCTGTCCCACGGACTTTGAGCGTTTGGCCAGGATAAATGACTGTGCTCGTTAACCCATTTAAATTCATAATGTTTTGATATGTTGTCCCATATCGTGATGCAATTAAAGATAAAGTGTCCCCGCTACGTACTGTATACGTAGCACTCGTTGTTGTTGTGTTTGTTGTTCTCGTTGTATTAGATGACGTTCTGTCACCTGAAACTTTTAATACTTGATTTGGAAAAATAAGATTTGAATCCAAACCGTTGTAAGACTTCAGTTGAGCGATAGAAATGTTAAATTTGTTCGCAATTGACCATAATGAATCGCCTGCTTGAACACGGTACGTTGCAGCTTCTGCATCATGTGCAGCTACAGCTGTTATAGCTGATGTCCCAATCACTGCTGCGATTAATTTTTTACGCACGCGCTTCCCCTCCTAAATAATGTAATAAGTCATACTTTTAGTGATATACACATTTATTATACACAGAGTGAGAAGAAAAACATATGTCCGTTATATAACATTCTTATTACAAATATATCTACCTAATTTACATTTAAAATGAATATTGCCACTCTGGATTATATTCTAAAAGGGTTTAACAGCATCTTCTTAATTGTAAATTGAGAGAAAAATGTTACAAACAAAAACTATTGATTTCATCGCCCTGCCCCTAACTTGCTCTTAACCTTGTTTATTTTGACAGCGTAGCATTCAGTGCGTTTTCTAAATCATTTACTAAATCTTCTGTGTCTTCAATGCCTAATGAAAGACGTACGAGACCATCCGCAATGCCTTCTTTTGCACGGACATCAGCGGGAATCGATGCATGCGTCATTAAACTAGGCACTGAGATTAAACTTTCGACTGCACCTAAACTTTCAGCCAATGTAAAATATTGCGTTTGAGTCACTAATTTTTTAGCAGTTTCTGCATCTTGAACTTCAAATGATACTACCCCTGGCATACCTTCTGATTGACGACGATGAACATCGGCATTTAAATGATCTTCCAAGCTTGGGTGATAAACTTTCACGACAGCTTTATGTTGTTTCAACATTTCTACAATTGCTAAAGTGTTACGTTCGATTTGGTCAAGACGCAGTCCTAAAGTTTTTATACCTCGAACGAGTAAGTAACTATCTTGAGGCCCTAAAATGCCTCCTGTCGCATTTTGAATAAAGCCTACCCGTTCTGCGAGTTTCTCATCTTGAACTACAACAAGACCTGCTACTACATCACTATGCCCACCTAAATATTTCGTCGCAGAATGCACTACAATATCTGCACCAAGTGTTAATGGTGTTTGATAGTAAGGCGTCATAAACGTATTATCTACTACTGTGAGTAATCCGTGTTGTTTTGCGAGTTGGCTAACAGCTTGAATATCCGTGACACGTAACAATGGATTAGAAGGTGTTTCGATAAATACCATTTTGGTGTTTTCTTGAATATGTGCTTCTATATTTTCAATACGCGTCGTATTCACAAAATCAAATGTTATGCCATATCGATTGAACACTTTTGTCATAACACGATACGTACCGCCATACACGTCAGAACCTACAATAATGTGATCTCCTTGGTTCAACAACATGATTACTGCACTCATCGCAGCCATTCCTGAACCAAAAGCAAACCCATGTGTGCCATGCTCAAGTGAAGCAATGACTGATTCTAGCGACGTTCGTGTAGGGTTGGCCGAACGTGAATATTCATATCCTTGACGCAATGCACCAATCTCATCTTGTTCGTAAGTACTTGTTTGATAAATAGGTGTCGTTACTGCACCAGTATATGGATCTGTTGTTTGCCCACCATGGATTAATAACGTTTTTTTATTCATCTTTTATTCCCCCATACGTAAAAATATTTTTAGACATGTAACGGTCGCTTCCATCCGGAAACACGACAACTATTTTTCCTTTTTTCAATCGTTTAGCTGTTTGCAAGGCTCCTTCCAGTGCTGCACCTGAGGAACTGCCGACTAACAATCCTTCATAACGCGCGAGTGCTTTTACATGGTGAAACGCACGTTCATCTGTTACAACTTCTACAGCATCTACCCATTTTCGTTTCAAAAATGGTGGCCATACTTCAACACCAATACCTTCAGTATCATGTTTCCCCGGTGCTTGACCACTTAAAATAGAGCCTGTCGGTTCCACGACAACACATCGTATTCCTAAAGGCTTAAAACGTTCTGCCACTCCAGAAAATGTGCCACCAGAACCTGCACCCGCCACGAAACAATCAATATCTGATATATCTTGGAGAATTTCAGTAGCCAATGTATGTTGATAAGCTTTTGGGTTTTCTTGTGTCTCAAATTGATTTGTATAGAAGGCACGATGTTCTTCAGCATAGGCTTGTGCTTTAAGACGTGCGCCTTTCATCCCTTCAGCTTTAGGTGTGCGATAAATTGTTGCACCTAAGGCACGCATGATTTCCATTTTTTCTTCTGAAAATCCTTCTGGTGCAAAAATGACACAGTTCATATGGTAAGGTTTTGCCGCAATCGCCAGTCCTATCCCTGTGTTTCCGGCTGTCGCTTCTACGATCGTTCCACCTACATTCACATCCCCTTTAGCTAGCGCTTGCTCGATTAAATGTTTTCCTAAACGGTCTTTAATACTCCCGCCCGGATTAAACATTTCTAACTTCGCATAAATTTGCACATCTTCTGTACTATAATGTTCTAATTGTACGAGAGGTGTGTGCCCTATTAAATCCAATTGTTTTAAAACCATACCATCCCTCTTTAATCCTTAGTTTTCAAATAAGAGTTATATTATATATAGCGATTTAATTCAATCATCTCATTACTTTCTCACTATTCTGATAATAAATAACAACAAAATACGTTATACTAAATAAAAGGAGCGAAACATATGCGTATTCAGTTAAAAACAGATATTCTTGATACGGACATCACAGCACTTACTCAATTATATAAATCAGTAGGTTGGAACGGACATACCCCAGAAAAAATAGCGTGCATCTATCATAAGAGCACGCATATCGTATTCGTTTATGAAGAAAATTGGCTCGTCGGTTGTGGTCGCGCGTTATCAGATGGTGCCTTTAATGCAGCAATTTATGATGTTGTTGTCCGCCCTTCACATCAACATAAAGGTATCGGCCAACGTATCGTTCATCAACTGGTCTCATCCATTGGCCAAGTTTCCTGTATCCATTTAATTAGCACACTTGGCAATAAATCTTTTTATGAGCGTTGTGGTTTTAAAAAGCTCAAAACTGGGATGGGTATTTATTACAAGCCAGAGCTTAAAGCTCAATATTTAGAATAGAGGTGACGCCATTGACATATGTACATACTGAGCTAGGTACAATTAGCGGTGTGCGCTATCCACATTATGAAGTGTTTAAAGGCATTCCTTACGCTAAAGCGCCAATAGGTGATTTACGCTTTAAAGCTGCTCAACCCTATCACGGTACTTTAGACGGCTTTCAAGCATTAGAATTTGGCCCTGTACCGATTCAACCGCCGAATTCATTGGAAGCTTTTTTCAATGTTTCTCCCCAACACTACAAGCAAGATGAAGCATGTTTAACATTAAATGTATGGCGCCCGAAACAAACATCACCTAACGATTGCCTCCCTGTCGTCGTGTACTTTTACGGCGGCAGTTTTGTGAATGGCCATAGTGCTCAAGATCTTTATCATCCCCATCATCTCGTCTCACAAGAAAAGGTAATTGTCGTGACATTTAACTATCGACTGGGCGCACTTGGTTTTCTTGATTGGGCTTCAATCAATGACAGTTGGGATAATAACTTAGGACTTTCCGATCAAATTTGCGCACTCCAATGGGTGCATCAACATATTTCAGATTTTGGTGGGGATCCTCAGTTCATCACGGCTATGGGACAGTCTGCCGGCGCAATGAGCATTCAAGCTTTATTGCTTCATAAGACTGCTCACGCTATGATCCATCGTGCTGTCTTATTGAGCGGTCCTTTACAGTGGATGTCCTCTCGTGAAGGGAAACGAAAAGCACAAGAATTTGAAACGCTTAAAACACAATACTTTCCGAACCCCCCTTGGCATCAACTGACTTCAAATCATATTTTAACTCTGATGGCCCACCAACAAATGAAATATGGCAAAACGAAAGGGCTTGAATTTTTATATGCTCCTATTCAAACCGCTTCGTTTCATCACACTTTTGAACATTTAAGACTGCCGGTACTCATCGGACAAACAAAATCAGAGGGCGATATTTATATAAAATCAGAACGTCATACCTTATCCCCTCAACAATTTCAAAAAGTGCTACGCCGCCAAAATTTAGACGTCCCTCCAACGCATCAAATACAAACAGCACAGCAACAACGCGATTGGATTACAAAATATTATTTCCACCAGCCTATCCAACGATTGACCCAACAGTTAGCACAAGTCACCGCCACATGGACGGCTACCTTTGCTTGGTCACGGCCTAGTCACCCTAACTATGCGACAAGTTACCATATTTTAGATGTGCCATTTTGGTTAGGGCACCTTGATATCTTAACCGCTCATGGACTGTCACTTACTCATCATGAGTATCAACTCAGCCACCAAATGATACATGACTTATGTTATTTTGCAGCTACAGGTACGTGTTCGTGGCAAAAGACTAAAATATACAAATAAACCCATGCGCGCTTGAGTGCCGCATGGGTTTGTTGGGTTATATCAATTGTAATATGAATACGATTAAGATCACGAAAGGTAAGACATACCTCACTAAAGCGTACCATGGATAAATAAGTTTGAAGCGGTCAGGTCCAAAGCCTTCTTTGAGAGACTTTAGATCAATGACATAGCCTACAACTAACGTCGTTGCCAATGCGCCTAGAGGCATTAATAAATTCGACACTAAAAAGTCCATATTGTCAAAAATCGTACCTGCACCAAATTTTACATGGCTCAACGTCCCAAAAGATAACATTGCTGGGATACTGATTACGAAAACAGCCACACTAAACATAAATGCTACCTTACAGCGTTTCCGATTATCATTGCGTGTAAAATTAGATACATTTAACTCAAGTAACGAAATAGAAGAGGTAAGCGCTGCAAATAAAAATAAAATTAAAAAGACAATATAGAAAAACGCACCCCATTGCATACTTTCAAATACAAGCGGTAATACTTTAAAAAGTAATCCCGGTCCTTCTTCCGGTTTGTAACCAAACGTTTGCAAGGCTGGAAAAATCGCTAAGCCCGCAAGCACTGAAATCACAATATTCATGATTACTATTGTTAAAGCTGATGTTTTAATCGTCATTGCTTTAGGTGCATAACTTGCGTACGTAATCATCCCTGTCGTTCCTAATGAAAGCGCAAAAAAGGATTGCCCTAAAGCGAATAACATCGATTCCATCGTAATGTCTTCAACACGCGGTTGTAATAAATAACGTACGCCTTCCATCGCACCATCTAATGAAAGTGCTTTAATGACAATAACCAGTAAAAAAATGAACAATAATGGCATCATCAATTTTGACGCTTTTTCTAAACCTTTCTCGACACCTAGCATCACAATGATACACGTCAGTCCAATAAATATAAATTGCCCAAGTAATGTATACACCGGATTACTAATAATCGTTTCAAATTGAATATCATGGAGGCTTGTTGGAAGAATATGAAGTAGCTGTAATAATACAATACCAATATAAATAATAATCCATCCACCAATGACACTATAAAAACCAAACAATACAAATACAGCTAAATTTCCGTTCCATCCGATAATATTGAGCCATTTTTTTCCTGTTAATTTACCGTAGATTTCTGTCGTATAGGTACGTCCCAGTTTCCCTACTGTAAATTCCATTACTAATAATGGCAATCCTACTAAAACAGTAAAAATAAGAAACATCAATAAAAATGCGCCGCCACCATACATTCCTGCCATGTATGGAAACTTCCACATTGCCCCAAGGCCAATCGCAGAACCCGCGCTAGCAAGTATAAATCCCGTCGACGACTTCCACTGTGACTGTTTAGACACTGAATAACCTCCCTTTCACTTTAAAGCGGTAAAGTTTTTTAGACGAATTGTTGAAAATATACCATAATATTATGCAATTAGCAATCATTCTTAAAAAATTTAAGTTCTGTTACAACGTATGTTGATGCACCACTCTTCTTAGTCTTTAAAGCTCAACCCATTAAAAACAACGTCCTAAGCGTGGAGGCACTTAGAACGTTGTCTTGTAGGTTATTGTAGAAATTTTTCAATATAAAAAGCAGACTCTTCAATTGAACGATATTCGGTATTGATTACCGTTGCATTCAACCTTTTAAAAACTTCTTCCGCATAAGCGAGTTCTTTTTTTATACGTTCGAGATCATTATAATTTGCTTTACCAGTCATGCCTAATACTTTTACGCGTTCTGTGCGAATATTCATGATGTATTGAGGACTCGCCGTTAAACCAAATACTTTCAAATTTTGATGTTTAAATACATCTTCCGGTATGCCTACTTCCGGAACGAGAGGAAGATTGGCAATTTTATATCCTTTATTGGCTAAGTACATGCTGAGCGGTGTTTTGGAGGTACGAGATACCCCCACAATCAGCGCGTCCGCTTCTCCGATGTCCGTAAAATGTTTCCCGTCATCGTACTTCACGGAATATTCAATCGCCTCGATACGTTTAAAATAATCATCATCGAGTTTGCGAATACGACCTGTTTCTTTCGCAGGGTCTAACCCTGTTTTGTTTTCGATTAATGCCATGAGGGGAGACATATAATCGACATAAGGAATACCATGCGCTTTCGAATAGTCTTGGCCTGCCGCATTGTATTCTTCAGTGACAAGCGTCGTAACGACGATAGCGCCTTTTGTCTTTGCTAGCTTTAACACATTAAGCAAATCTTCTTCATTTTTAATAAACGAAAACTTTTTCACTTCAATGTCTCTTAAATCCGGAAACTGACTAATCACTGCATGTATCATACGCTGTGCCGTCTCGCCGATTGAATCCGACACGACAAAAATTGTAAGCTGATGTTGTGTCACATTATCGCCCGCTTTCAACAACACTTTGCGCCGTCGCTAAAATAGCTCCTGGAACGCGGAAAGGTGAACATGAAACATAATCAATATTCATACCATTAAAATGATGAATAGATTTAGGGTCACCGCCAAGCTCACCACAAACTCCAATTTTAATAGCTGGTTTGGCTCGTTTAGCTTGATCTACCGCAGTTTGAATCATTGCGCCAACACCGTGGACATCAAGTGTTTGGAATGGATCTACTTCCAAAATGCCATTTGCAATGTAGTCATTAATGAACTTACCTGCATCATCTCTGGAGAAACCGTACGTGAGCTGTGTTAAGTCATTCGTACCGAAGCTAAAGAAATCACATTCTTTCGCAAGTGCACCTGCAACCATACAAGCACGTGGTGTTTCAATCATTGTTCCTATTAAATAGTTCAGTTTATGACCTGACTGTTGCTCAATATTATCGATACATTGAACAATTTGCGTTTTTAATGTTGTAAATTCCTCTACTGTCGATACGAGCGGAATCATAATTTCAGGTTGGCAATGAATCCCTTCTTCTTTAAGACGTACGACACTCTTCATAATCGCTTCCGCCTGCATAACATAAAGTTCTGGGTACGTGATTGCTAAACGGCAGCCTCGATGACCTAACATAGGATTCGTTTCATGCAGTTCTGCAATACGTTTGTTTAACTTTGCTTCTGAAATACCAAGTTGCTGTGCCACATGAGTAACTTCTTCACCTGCTTTAGGTAAAAATTCATGTAGTGGCGGATCTAATAAACGGACAATCGTTGGACGATCTCCTGACAAGCGGAAAATTTGTTCAAAATCTTCTGTTTGATATTCACGAATTTGGTTTAATGCTTGAATACGTGTTGCTTCATCAGAAGATAAAATGAAGCGACGCATTTCAACAAGACGCTCCGCACCGAAGAACATATGCTCCGTACGTACGAGACCGATACCTTTCGCATTAAATTGATAGCCTGCTTCAATGTCCACTGTCGTTTCAGCATTCATGCGCACATTCAAACGCGCAATGCTTTCAGCCCATTGCATAAATTGTTCAAATTCCTCGCTATGCTCTGCACTTGTCGTTTCTACTTCTCCCGCATAGATATCACCGTTCGCTCCATCTACTGAAACCTTATCTCCTTCATGTAAAGTACCACCTGGATACGTAATAATTTTATCAGTCGTATTAATTTCCAAGTCAGAACAACCTGTCACACAACATTTACCCATACCGCGAGCGACAACAGCTGCATGCGAAGTCATCCCACCATGTGTCGTTACAATCGCTTCACTCGCAATCATACCTTCGATATCTTCTGGAGACGTTTCCGGACGCATTAAAACGACTTTCTCACCTTGTTCAGCTCGTACCTTCGCTTCTTCAGCCGTAAACACAATGTGACCTACCGCAGCACCCGGACTCGCAGGCAACCCTGCTTGAGAAACCACTTCAGCATGTGCCAATGCATGTGCTTCAAAAGTTGAGTGTAGTAACGTATCGATTGATTTTACGTCAACTTTCGTCATCGCGTCTTCTTTAGAAATCACACCTTCTTCGACAAGATCTACCGCAATTTTCATTGCTGCTTTTGCAGTACGTTTACCATTTCGTGTTTGTAAAATATACAACTTCTCATTTTCTATGGTAAATTCAATATCTTGCATATCTTTATAATGCGCTTCTAATTGTTCCGAAACCTCTACAAATTCTTGATGTACGTGAGGCATTTGATCTTTTAACGTTTGGATGTCTTTTGGTGTACGAATGCCAGCAACAACATCTTCACCTTGTGCATTCAGTAAATATTCACCAAATAATTTCGCCTCTCCTGTAACTGGATTACGTGTAAATGCGACACCAGTACCACTTTGATCGCCACTATTACCGAATACCATTTCTTGAACATTCACGGCCGTCCCAATATCATGTGGAATGTCGTTCAAATCACGATATACACGAGCACGATCGTTGTCCCAAGATTTAAATACCGCTTCAATCGCTTCAGAAAGTTGATCTAGAGGTGCTTGAGGGAATGGTTTATACACTTCTTCTAAATAAACCTCTTTGTACTTTTCACAAATGGCTTTTAAGCCTTCTGCTGGAATATCTGCATCAGTCTCATAACCATGTTCTTTTTTATAGCCGTCAAAATATGTATGAAAGGCATGCATAGGAATGTTATATACAACTTCCCCAAACATTTGAAGTAAACGACGATAACAATCGTAAGAAAAACGTGCATCGTTCGTCTTATGCGCTAATTTTTCAACATTTTCATCATTTAATCCCAAGTTTAAAATCGTATCCATCATACCTGGCATCGAAATTTTCGCTCCACTTCGAACAGAGACCAACAACAAATTTTGATCATCAGAAAAAGCTTTATTGGTGCGTTTTGAAAAAGCCGCTAATTGTTCTTTCAATTGCGTCATTACCGCTTCTGGAAGTGTTTCACCTTGTTTTAAGTATTCAATACATGCTTCTGTCGTAATTGTAAAACCATCTGGAACAGGTAACCCCAGACGCTTCATCTCTGACAAATTGGCCCCTTTACCACCAAGCAAATCCTTCATGTCTTTTTGACCTTCATCAAAAGCATAAATGTATTTTGTCATACTGATTCACCTCAAAATTTTTAATATGTCATACTAATAAATATGAGTATGTCACATTATTTTTGAAAAGGCAACGAAAAATACATAAATCATAAAAAAATTAAGAAAGAACGACACCAAATTGTTCATTTTATAGCAACAAGACTTTTTAATTTAAGAAGTTTTATAAATTAAAATGAGAAATTTATTAAAGTTATACTGAACACCCTAAAAAAACATGTTTTGGTAACATATGATTCATAAACATCGTTGGAGAACAGTAAACATATTAGAAATTGAAAAAGTCACCTTCCAACAAATACATTTGAAAATAAAAATAATGGAGATTGAAACAATCCATTGTTTCAACCTCCATTATTTTTATTAACGCGTTGCTCCATATATTTATAGTTATGCATTCGTGCAGCAGCTTTCTAACATTAGTACTCTCATTCCAATGGTTCTTTGGCCGAATCCTTATTCTCAAACTTTGTCGGGCCATTACGTAATTCGTCCGTAAAGAGTGCATAATTAAGAAAAGATCTTAACAAAAGAGCGTCTATGCAAATAATAACTATAACAAGCCCCCAAATAAACAAATTCTCATCTCCAGCTCTTGGCGCCGTAAAATTAAGATAAATCAAGATACCAAAGCTTCCCAGTTTTAATAAAATAGCTATCATATTTAGCCATCTTTTAGCGCTTTTTACTGCGATATGGAACTCATTAAGTGAAAAGATGATTAAACCTAAAAGCGACATGAAAATGGCAACCTGCATTTCTAGCCAATAGCTTAATACATCCCAATACAAATACGCATTTCCTATCACATATCCTGCTGAGAGTGCCACCACTTGTATATACCCTACAAATACATTCACTATTAAATACCTTAACGCTGATAGTTCATCAACTTTTATATTATTAAAACTATCTTGTTTCATAATAACTAAGCACGAAACAAACCATATCGCCAATACAATGTAAATAATTATTGGCACTTCTGCCCACGCTTTCGTTACTATAAGTGCTAATGTGTTACAAAAAATAGTAATAATCATCAAAAGTATTATAAATGGTTTCATATAAGACTTTTTTAAATTTGTAATATACGTTTCTAACATGATTACTCCACCAACTCATCTTCATTTGAAGCTTCAATGTCTGGCACTTTGAGTTCACCACTAAGTGTTCTTACATATAATGCGTAATTAAAGAAAGATCTTACTAATAGGCCGTCTATTCCAATAATAAATAGAGCAGATAACCAAATAAACATATTCTCATCGCCAGCTCTTGGCGCTGTGAAATTAAGATAAATTAAGACTCCAAAGCTTCCTAGCTTTAATAAAACGGCTATCATATTCAACCATCTTTTAGCGCTTTTTACCGCAATATGGAACTCATTAAGTGAAAATATCACTAAACCCAACAATGACATGAAAATAGCGACCTGCATTTCTAGCCAATAACTTATTACATTCCAATGCATATATGCATTCCCTATTACGTATCCTGCTGAGATTGCCACCAATTGTATATATCCTACAAACACATTAACTACTAAATATCTTAATGCTGAAGATTTATCAACTTTTATATTATTAAAACTATCTTGTTTCATAATAACTAAGCATGAAACAAACCATATTGCCAGTACAATGTAAATAATGATAGGTACTTCTGCCCATGCTTGCGTTGCTATAAGTCCTAAACCATTTAAAAAAATAATAAATATCATTAAAAATATTACGAATGGCTTCAGATACGACTTTTTTAAATTTGTAATATACGTTTCTAGCATATATACCACACTGCTTTCTTACATAGTGATAGTATTTATAAAAATATAGATAGTTACTACAAGAGGTACTATCGTCTTAAATAGAAATACACCATACTTTATTTTTCGATATACATCTAAAATCAACCAAATGATAATGATAATAAGTCCTATAAATACAAAAAGTGGATTCATCGAAGTTAAATCTTCTTGAAGTTCAGGGTGCATGTGAATATGTGTTAAACCCATTAATAAGATAGCGATAATAAAATAGTATATCGCTCGAATTCGTGCTGTACGTAAATCTAATTCTTGAGTTTCTAATTGTTCTTCATCTGGATTATTGTCTTTTTCAACCATATATTTTAATAAACTTGGTTTTATCCAAAATGTTTTAATTGCGAAATACATATACACAAATGACCCAAAGTAAGTAAACATAAGATAATTATGCAAATCGTTTAACTCTAGATACCCACCTATAAAATAAAAAATGATGAATGCAACGATAATTCCTAAATCAATAATTAAACTTAATAAAGGTAACCCGTCAACTTTAAAATAACTCGTAGTGAAAACGGCATAAAAAACAACAAATAAACCAATCAATACAATATATATCATAATATTTCTCCTGAATTATATTTATCACGTTATAGTTTCATTTCAAAAATTAGAGTAGGACAGAAATCAATTAGATTTCATCGTCCCACCCCAAAGGATGGCTAGTATTGAAAAACATGAAAATTTCCTTTCAATTTGGACTACTTATATGCTTTTTCAATTTCTCGTATGTAGTAAACGGCTAGCCATTCCTATGTCTAAGTATTACATCATTCGTAAAGTCATATAAAGGGTAAGCGCTACTACAACAATAGCTACGATAATTGAGATTTTTAACAATTTGGCACCTTTTTCAGGATCGTACGCTTTATATTTAATACTACAAATAATACTTCCAATCGCAAAAAGTGGCGTAATTACTGTAAGTACAATAAATACCCATGCCCAAGTTTTTAAAGCATTACCGTTTTTTTCCATTATTTTTTCTCCTTATCTGTTGTTATTCTTATGGTGCATCATCACCAAATATGATGTTACCTTTTGATAGCGCATCATCGATTAACGATTCATTTTCGTATACTTTGGCTTTTACATCTATCCATGCATAAGTGCCTTTATAATTTGTTTTTAGCGTATGATAATATGGAGAGACAAACGTGAGATTATTTTCTTTAGCAAAAGTATTCATTTCTTCTAATAAGGCGATTTCATCTTCAATAAAATTATCCGAAGTAATTCTTCCATGTAATAGTTGATTTAACATAAAATAACTACGAAACCCTAGTTCTCCATCGGATTTAAAGCCTCTAGTAACTGGCATAAAGATATAGATATTCATACGCTTTTCTGCATCCACGTGTGTTACCGAATAAGTTAAATCCCCTGCTGGTTCAGCTTCTCTATCTATACAACATTTAAGAAAATCCTGAAACAAAGCTTCTAAATCATTAACCGATACGTCCACATAGGTTTTATACGCTACATTCTTTAACATTATTGAACTATAACTTGTTTTATTCATCGTCCAAGTCCTCTATTGATGCAATTTCTGCATGAATTTCAAATACTTTACCTCCTGGATAATCAATCATGACATGATAGTATGGTTGATTCACAAGATGAAAACCATGTTCTTCAGAAAAGAATTCAATTTTCTTATAAACAAAATCAAATTCCTCTTCTTCAAAACAACGTTCTGAAATCGTAGGTGCAACTTCAAGCATATCTACATATTCAATATTGAATTCAGGTATATCATTAATCGGTTGGTTCAATGCAAGATATGCTGTGTACTGAATTTCACCCAAACCTACCGTCTCTCTTTTAAAAATAATCGGTCCTGTTGGATAAACATCCTCATCCATAAAGAATGCATTTACAGTATCTAACCCTTCTAACCAATCGCCGTCTTCATCCATTTCAAAGGTGATTTTTGCGCAATGTGGCATTACTAGCATTCCTACATCCATTACGCTTCACCTTTTTCCAACTCATCTTCATTTGAAGCTTCAATGTCTGGCGCTTTGAGTTCACCACTAAGTGTTCTTACATATAATGCATAATTAAAGAAAGATCTTACTAGTAGAGCGTCTATGCAAATAATAAGTATAACAAGCGTCCAAATAAACAAATTCTCATCACCAGCTCTTGGTAACGTGAAATTAAGATAAATCAAGATACCAAAACTACCCAACTTTAATAAAATAGCTATCATATTTAGCCATCTTTTAGCGCTTTTTACTGCGATATGGAACTCATTAAGCGAAAAGATGATTAAACCTAAAAGTGACATGAAAATGGCAACCTGCATTTCTAGCCAATGGCTTAATACGTTCCAATGCGTATGCGCACTCCATATCACATATCCTGCTGAGAGTGCCACCACTTGTATATACCCTACAAATACATTGACTACTAAATATCTTAACGCTGAAGGTTCATCAACTTTTATATTATTAAAACTGTCTTGTTTTATAATAACTAAGCATGAAACAAACCATATTGCCAGTACAATGTAAATAATGATAGGTACTTTTGCCCACGCTTGTGTTCCCATGAGGGCCAATCCATTTAAAGAAATAATATAAATCATTAAAAATATTACGAACGGTTTCATATAAGACTTTTTTAAATTTGTAATATACGTTTCTAACATTATTGCACCTCTAATTAAAAATTGTTTTTAGTCCTTTCGATGCTAAATTCCATCCCGATTTAAAAGTATTCACTTGGGCATCAATACTTTTATTAATACCTTCTTTGGCTAACTCTGTTGCGGATTTATCAAAACCTGGAAGCTTAGCCTCCATGGCTACTCCAACCAAAATGCCTGCTCCAGCGCCTAAAAGTGTTCCCACAACAGGTATCGGTATGGCGGTTCCTATTGCGGCTCCTGCAGCAGCACTCGCACCTATAGCACCTAGGTCCACACCCATACCTACTAGCTTTTCCTGAGTGGATTTTTCATCTAAATTATCCGTAATTGCTGCTGCCACACCTAGCGGTTTGAGTACTTTCCCTCCTAGTTTCATGGAGAGTTGGAATTTCCCTAAAATGTTTTTCGATGAGAAATCGCCTTTCAATCCTTTTACGCCTTCTCCAAGATAATTCTTTACGTTTGTAAGTGGCGTTTTATTAAATTTTAGGTTTTCTTTTTTTAGAATATGATCTCTAAAGTTTTGCGAAGAAAATGTATTTTTAAATTCTGTCGAAGCTGCTTTTTTCATTTCTGCAGTATCAAAAAATTTCCTTGAATCGCCAAACTTATATTGGAAGTTTTTATCTTTCAACTCATTTTTTAAGAGTTCGGAACTTTTACTTTTATAATTTTGGACATTCGTCATCCAATTAACAAGATTACCTTTTTTAAAAGGATTATTTTTTACAAATTCTCCGGAACTTTTTAACAAATTCTTAAGTTTAATATTATCTGCATCTGTATGCATAAACAAGGCCATTTTTTGTAATTGTTTATGAGACATACTATCTATTAATTTATCAACGTTTCTTACACTCATAAACTTATTGTAGCCAGCAATTACGTCTCCATTACCTATTGCTTTCAAAGCCAATAATTCTCGTCCAGCTTGTTTGAATGCTTTTACGGCCTTTCTAGATTTAGATGGTACCCTATTCATATAATCACTATTTTTTTCTAGAAATTCTTGAAATTTGACGAGTTCTTCTCTTGTTTTATGGTGTAGTATGGCACGTTCTATCTTTTTAGAAGTACTCTTTATTGTCGAACGATTGGCCGGCAAGCCTTTTTTAACGTACGATGTTAAGCCTTTAAGTTCTGTAATAGCATTATTGGTAATGTCACCATCAATCGAATTCAGCGCATCAAAATCTTCCAACTTCTCAAGTGTGGTGTTGATATAGTCTTTAAAAGTATTTTTATCATTTATTAAATTTTCATAGCTTATCTTTTTAGCTGTCGTTAACCCTCCCGCATATTCAATATTAACATTGGCATACTCAACACTTTCTTTCATACTGGCAACTTTTTTAATGATATCGGTTTTATATTTTTCTATTTCATCTTCAACCAATATTGCTTCTTCGTGGTTATCTACGGATTCACTGAATTTATTAATGGATTTCGAGATATCTTGGACAAAATTTTGGTTTGTATTCTTAAACTTTTCAATTGTTTGATTGTGAAACGTATTTGTGTAATCTTTGATGTTTGTTGCGGTAGCCCCTTCAAATTGCTTTGTTTCTATCAATTTAGACATACTACCTTTTAAAGACTCTAAATCACTGTTCGTTTTACTCAATTCTTTCGTAATTGCATCTTTCATATTATGAACTTCTCTCATATCTACCTTGACGCTCATTTTTCCACCCCCTATACTAACGCTGATTCTAACGTTGCAATTATACCGCTTACCATTGTCCTTTCAGCATTGGCTACTTGAATTTCAAATTTTTTATTCATAATATCTTCTTCTAATCGATCTATTGCGTCTTGAAATTTTTTATCAATTTCTTCAGCGGTTTTCTCTAAGTCTTCACGATGTTTATCACTTTTATTTTTCGTTTGTCCCTTCCAATGGCTTGTCGATATTTCTGTTTTATTACAATCATCCATAGTTGTTTTAAAATCTTTATGATGTTCTTGTACCTTTTCCAAAACCCATTCTAAAGTACTTAAATCCTTTTTTAATTTATTAATTTTACCATCTAAAGTACCTAAAAGGGTTTTTTTCAACGACAATTGTCCGAGAATGTCAGCTTTTCCCATCCTTTCACCCCTAATCTAGCTTGTTAATTTGATTGGCATTATCTTGGTCATTTTTTACAATAGCTTGCACTGCCCCCAACATCGCCTCTGCATCTTGTGTGACAATACTTTTATAGTTATCAAAAGCTGCCTTATAGTTTGTAAACATATCCTTATATTCTGTAAATGTAATCAAGTTTGTTTTACTTAAATTCACTTCACTATCAGAAACAGTCAAACTGTTGGCTTTTGTTTTCATATTATTAATTAACGCTGTGACGTCTGTCTCGCCCAACTTTATTACCATATGCTTCACTCCATTAGCATTAGTTTTTGATACTCTTGATTTTTCACTAAATAACTTTCTTTTGATTTAAGTTCAGGTTCTCCATATTGGTTTTTCACAGGTAAAAACTCTTGCTCGGAAATTTTGTGACTTATAATAGCTTGGTTAACAATACGTGTCATCATTTTGCTTTGTTTATCAAAAGCACCGATAGTATCTGTGTATAAACCACTTGCGATAATGATGATGTTATAAGTAGGTGCTTCATTAAACAGTCGACGAATTTCATCCTCTGTAACTCCAGTAGACTGAACGAAACGTTTAATATTGTTAATAAATACAACCTTTTTATCTTCGCTCGAGCGTTGTCCGGATTTTCTGGCCTCGATTTCTTGATTAAATCCACTACGAATCATAGCCAAATCGGATGCACTAGAATAATAAGATGTCACTTTATTAGAGAATTTTTCCATATTTTCGTCTGCATCTACTAAAATAACGGTTTCTTGCTTTTTATATAGCTCTAAATAATCAATGATTAATTCGTTTAAATAATCTTGTTCAATAGGCTTAATCGCCGTCACGATACTTGGCATATTTAAATCTAAGCTTACAAGTTTGACATTTTCAAAATCCAATCCTAATGGAATTTGATGTGATTTCGTTACAATATCTTCTAAATTATATGCTTTTTCTAATTCTGTACGCAATACTTTTTCAGGCATCATTGGAATGCCTTCTGGTGTCTCACCTACAAAGTTTTCTTTCATCACTGCAATTTCATTTTGAATTTGATCGTTATAAGACAGATCGTCTTCAGGTTTAAATGGCATTGCGATTTGGAATTGCGTCGTATTATCATCGTTAATCACTGCGCGTCCTTTAACATCTTTCACGCCCTTTTTATACGAACCAATAACGTTGGTAATCTCACTGTTCTCAAAAAGATATAGTGCGATTTTAGTTTTAATGTTCGTGTAGATAGGAGTACGAATACTGCTCGTATTAGAACCTGTTAATACAAGGTAAATACCTAAGGCAAGACCTTCACGTGTCAATTTCATCATCATTGCTTCAAAGCTTTCTTGATATGCTGTTTCTTTAATCGTGTCATAGTTGTCAATCATGATAAATATGTTTGGTACCGTGTTGCCTGTGTACTGATGATACTGATCAATGTTGACGACACGATGCTCACTTAATAGCTTTTTACGTTCACTAATCGCTTCATGAATACGTTTAAGTGCTTTTTCGATTTTTTGTTCTTGATCTGCCGTAAAGTAATCTGCTACATGTGGCACATCTACCATAGGCATTAGGCCGTTCGTCCCAAAGTCAAATAAATACATGTGCGCTTGGTCTGGTCGATAGTGACGTGCAATATCGAAAATAACATTGTGTAAAAATGTCGAACGTCCATACCCTGGGCTACCAATTACTGCAACATGACCTGCTTGATTTAATTTAAGTTCTAGTGGCCCTTGATATTGGTCTTCTGGAACATCTTTTAACCCAAGTGTGAGCGTGACAGGTTTTAACGTTTCTGACCATAGTTGCTGGAATGCGGTCTCTGTTAGCTCACTCTGATAGACATTGCTAGGTAGCGGCGGAAGCCAAGGTCGTTTGACACGCGGTACTTTTAAAGTATCTGTGACATCTTGCAAATGGCGAATGACCGCTTCGAGCTCTGTCTCATTTGATGTAGCCACCACTTCTTCTAATCCACTCAAATCTTTATTAATCGCTTCGAGCTGTCCATAGTCATTAATCAAATAAACGGTTTGATCTTCTGATTCAGCGTGCGCTCCTGTTTGATCATAAGTGCCACCACTATAAGCTGATTGGAACAATTCATAGATTTCATTATTACCAACCTGTAGGTAGGCACGGCCTGGTAATGTAATGTCCGCAGCATCCGGTGTTTTTAAAATTTCATTACTGTCTTGCTTGTCTTGTACTTTCAACGCCAATTTAAATTTGGAGTTCGACCAAATTTGATCGTCTACGACCCCGGATGGTTTTTGTGTAGCAAGAATCAAATGTATGCCGAGTGAACGACCGATACGCGCCGTAGAAACTAACTCTTTCATAAACTCTGGTTGTTCCGATTTCAATTCCGCAAACTCATCCGAAATAATGAATAAATGTGGCATGGGGTCCTTTGCGATACCTTCTTTAAATAGTTTGTGATAATGATTAATATGATTGACATCATGCTCACCAAACAAACGTTGACGTCGTCGAAGTTCGGCTTTAATTGATGTCAATGCACGCATGGCTTCATCTCCATCAAGGTTCGTAATCGTCCCTACAAGATGCGCTAAATCTTTAAATAAGTTCGCCATACCTCCACCTTTGTAGTCGATAAGTAAAAATGCGACTTCATGTGGATGAAAGTTAACTGCCAAAGATAAGATATAAGATTGAATAATTTCAGACTTACCTGAACCGGTCGTCCCTGCAACTAGCCCGTGCGGACCATGTGCTTTCTCGTGTAAGTTCAAATATAAAATATCATCTTTCCCTCTTACCCCTAGTGGTACTGCCATTGTTTTGTAAGTTTCGTTTTCACGCCAACGTTTTTGAACGTTAAGTTCTTCTACAGCTTCCACTTGATACATTTGTAAAAATGTAATGCTTTCAGGAATAGCATTTTTCATTTGTTCGACGTGATTTAAATTAGCTAAGCGACGTGCAATATACCCTTTATCAACACCATTCGACGCAACCGGTGTGAATGGAATTTGGACGAGCTCACCTTTTTTCATCAACAATTCGCCTTCATTTGCACTCTTAATGTCAACAATCGTTTTAACATGTTCCGGAAGACTTTCCACGACATCTTCTACAAAAATAAGCGAAATACCATAAGGCGTTAAATCTTGATTAATGTATTCTAAAATGACATGGTCTAATACCCGTGCCATATCGGTAATCACAAACACTAAATGTGGCGTAAACAAAGTTTGTTCCCCTTGTTGTTGCTCTCTAACAAGTTGCACGCGTGCTTTAATCATCGTATAAACAGACGTTAAAATTTGATCACGCGTACGTTGGTTATACACAAAGCTACGAATATTTTGTTGACGTAAATTCATATGCGGTAACCATCTCGTCCACTTAAACGACGGATACTCGTGCTCATCCATAACGATTAAAAATTCAATTTCATGGTAACTATGGAACGTCGCAAGTTGTAATAATGTTTGTTCTAGTTGGGCAATAATATGGCGACGTTCTCCAACATAAGCTACTGGACCATGAGTTAAGTCGTTAACTAATGGCGCTTGTTCAAGTTTTTGATAAAAATCATTCAACTTTTTAGCTTCATCAAATAGAAAATCTCGGCGTTGGTTAAATTCTTCTTCGTGGTAATCTACTTCGAAAGACTTTTCAATATCTGCAACACCTAAACGATAATGTAAGAAATCGTGATGATGTACGGTTTTTTCGTAAATTCTTGGCGCTTTTGCCTCTACAATCTCTTGAATTTCATGTAATGTTGGAAAATGAAAATTCAAACTAAAACGTTGTTGATTCATCGATTTATGAATTTGGGAAGTCTTTTCTCTTAAATAGTTAAGATAGGTTTGTTCCCTTTCTTTAACCTCTTTTTTGTAGCGTTTACGTTCAGAAAAATAAGAGGTAATTCCGAATACAATCGTAACCAAACTCATTCCGATCATCATAATGATGTAAATGCCGATAGGACGCACTAAAAAGATAACAACTGTTAATGCGATCATCACTAGTGGTGGAATAATTGAGCGCCATATCGCCGTATTGTTCTTTTGTATAGGTTGTGGTGGTCGCTCAATTTTGATAGGTTCTTTTGGTTCACGATGAATAATGCGCGGCGAACGTTGATAGTCATGATAGTGTGGCTCTGAAGCATTTGGATATGCCACATCCATACGCATTAACTGGCTTTCAACGCGATGTTTCGTGATAAGATGAAACCCTTCTTCTCTTAACTCAATCATCATGCCTTCTAAATAAAGATGGTCACCTATTTCGAGCTGATAAGGCCCTATCGTTTGAAGATCGTAATTGATAAACAATTCGCTATCTGTGTCATACACGAGTTGTACGGATTGTGTTTCTTTAAAAGTATCTGCTCCTTTCACAATCAACGTATTTTGCATCTCAAGCATATATACATCATCGTAAGGGTTCGGACCTATCGTTATAATTGGTTCAGACTTATAGTAAAATGCGTGAATATCGTTATCTGTAAATAGCGTCATGTCAATTTGATTCAATGAAACATGTGATTGTAAAGGGTAGTCATTCGCATACCATGTCCCAGATTGGGTTTGCTTCAACACGATTTCTGATTGCATACCTTTAAAAGTAATGTTGGCATCGGGATGACTACTAATCGTATAGGTTTTCCGTGATTGTAAGTTGAGACATCTCAACTGATTATTGAATCGTATTATCAACTTATTCATAGAAGTTCCTCAGTTCTTATGTGTTAGTTTTTTCTCTCAGCTTCTTGACGCTTTTTACGGTCTTCTTGTGCTTGTTCTTTTTGTTTCTTTTCATTTTCTTCTTGTTGTTTGAGACGTTCGTCATTCTTTTTAGCTGATGCTTCTTGTTCTTTTGCTTTCTCGTCTTTCACTTCTTTTTCTTTATCTAAAATGGCTTGAAGACGATCGTTGTATTTTTTCGTTTCTTCGCTTCGCTTTTCAGATGATAGTTTTGGATTATTTTTAATATCGTTTAACTTGTTGATTAACGCGAGTTTTGTTAAATCGTTATCTTCAAGGTAAGTGCTAATATTAAGGGCCTCATCAATATCCCCTTGTCCTAACACAACCCAATACAATAAGTAATCTTTGTTCGCAGATGGCGTAATATGATTTAATACATTGCTCTTTTTGTCTTTCTCAAGGCCTTGTTTATTCGTTTCAACATAACTTTTAGCATATGCATAAAGTGCTTCTTTATCTAACTTTTTAGCATCGACATTTTCATAGTCATTCAGCACTTGCGTATAGTCTTCTTTTATAAAAGATTGGTACCCCGCTTCAACTTGAGCATCGTGCTTCATTACTGAAAAATACAAATACAATAAAAATGCGATTAAGGCTAACGTGAGCGCTGTTGCAACAATGCCGCCCCATTTGAATAATGCGTGGTATTTCTTTTGGACATACGTATATTGATTTTGATGAATCGTTTGTTGCTTATTATAGTGTTGCTGCAACACCTCTTTTAATGCTTTCAACGTTTTAGCTTGTATGATTTGCTGTTCAAATGGCGTTCCTTTATAAAGGTCTAAATTGCCTTCTACTAAGCTTTCAAATTGAACCTTATCATTAAAAACCTCGATAATTAACGCTTTATAACGTGTTAAAAATTCCTCTTCTGAGTATGGTAGCGGTTCAATAACATTGCGTAGACCTCTTGTCTTTAATAGCGGCAAACCATTTTTCGTAAAGTGCAGTTCATTCGGCTCTAATTGATAGGTATACCTTGTTTGTTGTAATTCTTCTAACTTTGCAATGTTCAACAAATAACGTAGTTTTTCATTAGTCGATAACGTCTTAATTGCATCGTAAGTCACTACATTTTCGTGAACATGATAATTGATTTGAAAACAGTCTTGAAGTTCAGTCACTTCTCCATCTAAAAAGTGCGTCGCCCGTTGTCCTAATAAATACATTAAATGATAATGTTCAGGTTTTACGGCAGATTTTGGTATATCCCTAATATATGCGCGTGTGTCCTGTTTTGTTGTTAAATCCGGTTCTATAGATGTAAATTCGTTTAAATTCTTTTCCGACACTAGTGTAACCTCCTAAATCATTTTTAAAATGTCACCATCAGCGATTTGAAAATCGATTAATCGATCGTTTTCAACGAGTAAGTGATGTTTTGTTGTCACTTTGACATACTTTGGTGGTGTCGTGAGTGTAATATCTAAGCTTTCCATGATTAAAGGGACTAATGTCTTTATTGGTACTAACACTGGTAAGGCTAAATCATATGACCCTTTGTTGTAATGAGTAAAATCAACCGTCACGCGTTTATGTTGTATCATGTTTCTCACGCTTTCTCCATTTAGATATAGTTAATAATGCAAACCCTACAGTAAAAAGAGCCCCTACACTCATCAAAAAGTAGGGCAAGATGTTTTTCTCTTGATCTTGTTGAATGTATGGGGCTTTTGTAGTTGAGGTCTCTTCTTGTTTTTCGAATAATGTTCGTTTTGTATCAGCAACGTGAGAAGGCGGTCGCTGATGCTTATCAAACATAGATTGTTTAATATGTTGTTGATGTTGGTCTTTCTTTTTTTTAATTTCATCATTCAATGCTTTACTTTCTTGATTAAACAATGGGGTATTATACTGATCTAAATCTTTATTAACCCGTTCTTTAGTTTCTTCTTCGACATGAATTTCTAATCCCCCATTATGTGCTGTATTACCAATGATAGACAGCGCCAACAAACTTTCTAGCAACATTAGAATAATCTCACTTTCGTTATAGGTTTAATGACGAGATTGAGTAAAAATGCTGTAATGGCAATGACGCCAAGTAATACCATGACGAATACAACAGATTGTTCGCCGTTCAAGAAATTAAAGAATGCTGCATCGATATACGATAATGGTGATACTTTTCCGATTGTCGTTTGAGTTGGGCTTATGCCAACTTGATTCATCGCAACGAAATAAATGGCTAAGAATGCGAGCATGATGAACATACCTATCGTGCGCAGTTGTCTAAACAAGTACGTATTCATTAGCACAAACGCGCCCATCGTTACGAGAACCATTAATATAAATTTCAAACGATACCCGTCTAAAATATCGAATTGATTCATTGCAACAAGACCAATTATAATGCCTTCAACAGCAGCTATAGCTGAAATTAAAGCTGTGTTAACCACACTATTCCATACTGTGTTGTGCTTTCCGAAATCATTTTTGATGAATTGCAATGCACCTTTTGTATTTTCATAACTGTATATGAAATACGCTGTCATCATCGATAATAAATACATCAACAATACTAAAATACTTGGTGAAATCGTATTTTTCTCATCACTACTTGCCAGTACATTTTCAAGGTTTTTCTTTTGAATTGGGTGACTCATAAACGCTTTTAACGCTTCATTTTGTCTATCGCCTTCTTTAGAATTCTTTAATACTTTCGCAAAGTGATCTGCAAACAATTTATTTTGTTTCGCGTTGTTTGTCATATTTCTATTAATCGCATTCGCGCGATCTCCAAGTGCACGTCCACTCGCATGTAACTGAGCTACATTTCGATCTAATTGGTTCAACTCAGAACTTACAGTGTTCGCTGTCGCCTGAGATTTTTGGCTATCGCTTAATAATTGTGTACTCTTTTCAGAAAGTGTTTGAATATCATCATCTAATTTTGTTGAAAGTGTGACAAACCCGTCTTGTTGCGCTTTATCCACTTCAGGTTTTTCAGGATTTTCTTTTACCTTTTGATGCGTTTCATCTAAAGTTTGAATTAATTTACTTATATCTTTTTGATTATCAAGCAAGCCTTCTTGGCCTTTCATCATTTCAGAAATAAGGTCACTAGACGTTTTATCTAAATTATCGATTTGTTCTAGCAAGGCAGATTTGTCTGTTTTAAAGTCTTTCATGTCCTGAATCACTTCATCGACTAGCATTTCGATAATCGCATCACTGTTAATTTCTGGTGCGTCTGGTGATAAATGCTGACTTTGATAAATTTGGTAATGGTTTGCAAAACGATCTAATGCTCGTAACTGTTCATTAACATCTGCATGAATTAAACGGCCGTCTAAATGATGGTGCATTGAGATATCGACAACGCTCACACCGCTATGTTTGTCTGATGTCGTACCATGGTCTCCTGTTTGATCCGCAGCGCCAAATACAAGTTGTAAATGCATCATTTTATCTTTAAGAAACGCTTTTTCATGCGATTCTCCCGATTTTAATTTAGCTGTACCTTTCACTTCGACATCAAAAGTCTTTTTCGTTGTATCGAGTTTAACGTCTTGATCTTTAATATCATAGTTCTTTCCGTTTACTTTAATCGTACCTTCAAAAGTAAAGTTTTTATCAAGCGCCACTGAGAGTTGGTTAATGTCTTTACTTTTGATTGTTTCTTTACGTTCAATATCCACGCCTTTAGTCTTTAATGATGACGTATCTTCTGCTTTTAAATCATCGTTGTAAGCTTCTTATACAATTGGATTGTCAGGATGTTTACGATTATAACTACGCTTGAAACGATTTAATTGCTTTAAGATTTTCTGATATTCTTCTACTTTTGCATCGCTCAAACCGATTCGTGTTAAATCGCTAGGAGACATATCCGCGATATACATATCATTTTGTTGTGCTGGATCTTTTTGTATCGTAGACAACATACTTTGAACTAATTCATTACGCAGTTGTTTATTTTGATCTTTAATCTGTGAAATCGCATCATTAAGTTCTTCGTTTTCTGAAAGTTGCTTTTTCATAGATTCCGTTAGCTTCTCTTTATATTCTTTAAGCATATCATCTGTAAATGGTGACTCTTGAGACGCCACGTCTTTTTTCACTTCGTCCAGATGTGATTTAAATGCCTCTTCATAAGTGTCTTTTGAAGTTTTACTAGCATCTTGATATTGTTTTAATCCTTCATCTGTAGATTGCAATTGCTGAATATAGCTCTCTAAATCCACACTGTCTTTTTGTGACTGGTACGTATCTAACGTTTTTTCAAAATCTGACAGATATTGGGCAAACGTTTCTTGTTGATCATTTACAAGTTTGGATACCCCTTCGTTAGAAGGTAGTTGAAACGTTTTAGCATCTGAGCTTAATAATGAGCGATTATATTCTTGAATCCATTGTGTAATATCATTATTTGCCGAAATGGAATGTACCATTAAATCGGTAAAAAGCTTTGGAAAATCATTTAATGGATTCACTAAAAAGTTAGTAAATCTTTGATCCACATTGCCTTGACGTGTCATAATGTCATCTACATTTTTTTGCGCATTATGTAAGTTGTCGATAATACTAGATAAATAAATTTGAATTAAACGTTCGTTGAATTGACTTAAAAGATGTCCCACTACTTTTTCAGTTTCTCGTGCAACACTTTCATTTTGGCCGACAGCAGTTTTATATTGTATTGTCATTTGAGAAGGTGATTTTTCATCAAGTTGCATGGCTAATTTTGAAAAGTCCTTTGGAATCACAATCATCACTTGGTATTGTCCGTTTTTCAAACCGTTTTCTGCAACGTGACGTGATACCGTTTCAAAATCATGCGAATCCTCATGAGAAAGCATCTTCACAAAAGGTTTCCCGAGCTCGACTTTGCTGCCGTTATACATCGTCGTTTGATCCTCATTAACAATAGCAATTTTGACATTTTTATTTTCTTTACTCTTATTTGCTTGGTCTATGTTTTCTTTAGTTTCTTTATTTTGCGTCATAATGACTAAGGCTAAAATGACTGATACTAATAGAAAAACTGTTAATGCACCAATAATCCATTTCTTCTTTTTCATTCTTGTTGATCCTCTCATTTTTCCCGCTTAATAAAATAAAAAGTGAGACAAATTTCAAATGTTTTATTTGATCTATGTCTCACTGTAAAAAGCCTTTTAATCCTTTTCCATTATTATGAATTTTTAAAGGCACAAAGTGCGATATGATGCAAAATCTATTGCAGTCATATACACACCATCAACGATGTCTTAACGTAATTAGTGTAAGCCAAAGTTGTTTGATAATTGTTGGTCTTGCTCTTGTACAGCATCAGCTGTGCTATTTAATTGTTGCTTGATTTCTTCTAATAATTGAGCAAACTTTTCAACTTTAGGTGTTAATTGTTGGAATTGCTCTTCAAAGCGATTAAATGCTTGACCTTCCCAGTTTGAAGCAATTTCACCTTGAGCACGTGTCAATTCAGATAAAATTTGTTGAATTTGTTCAGACCCGTTCCCATAAGCTTGTGACTTTGCTCTGATTTCCTCAGGACTCATTTTAATCATTGCCATAATAAATAACCTCCTAGATGTTTTGGTTGAATTACATTGTTGAAAATTAGACGTAAAAAAATTGATTATTTTTTTTATACTCAATCTTCCTATTTAGAATACAAAAATCTATTCTTGATGTAAATAGTTTGTTTTAACTTACTTTAATCTTTTCAGTTTGAAAATGTAACTCATCCTATAATTACGTAAAAGTAGCGTGTCTAACTTCATTTTCTACTTAATATATAAATTACCATTCCACTTTTTATTATTTTTGTGTATACTAACATTAAATTCATAGAGAAGGAACTGCGTTACAACATGAGTAATTATTTTTATAAATGTATCACAACTTTTTCGACACTTACATTACTGGGAACAACAATGCTTGATACGTCAGCAGACGCATCATTGAAAGAAGATCAAAAAAGCCATCCTAACGCCACTTTTAATGTGCGCCAAGATGGTACATACACTTATCATTACGGTACTCACGACTCCAATGCTAATTCATTTAAAAATTCAAACAGCACGCAAACTACACCACACACGCCTTATAGACAACAAGGACATGCGACGGATAAATATTGGAATAGCGATGCCCCTTCAACGCCAGCAAGGAGCGCCACATCTCAAAACATCCCTACTACAATAGCACCACCACCTTCTTTACCTAGCGAAAATGCAGCGGCGCCATCCGAAGCACCGAGCAAGAAAGCTTTTAAAAGAGATGCACGCGGACTTATTACGTCCATTAATACAGATACGTTATACGACGAATTACAAATTCTTAACTTTAACGAAGAAGCACGAACAGAAGATGGGAAACCCCTTGCGTTAGGTAATGGGAAAATCATTGACCAGCCGATTTATACAAATAAAAATAATCTCTATACCGCTGGACAATGTACTTGGTATGTATTTAGCAAACGTGCTCAAGCAGGTAAAACGATAAGTACTTTCTGGGGTGATGCGCGTCATTGGGCGGCTAAAGCTGCAAGCGAAGGATTTACCGTCGACAAAACACCTAAAGTCGGCGCTATCATGCAAAATTATGAAGGGCCTTATGGCCACGTCGCTTACGTCGAACGCGTCAACTTAGATGGCAGTATTTTAATTTCAGAGATGAACTACATTGCGCCATACATCACATCAACACGTACTATTCCTGCAAGCGCCGTCCGTTCACACAATTACATTCATTAAATTAAAAAAGCCCATGAAAATTGTGCTTTTGACACAACTTTCATGGGACCTCTGTTATTTTTCGGCTTATACTAAAGCCGTATTTTCTTTTTCCAAAATCATTTGTTCTATTTGGTTTTTCTCATTCATCACTGCTACTTTAGGGGCATGATGGATAAGCTCTTGTTCGTTTAACTGGACATACGTCATAATAATCACAACATCATCCACTTCTACAAGTCTTGAAGCCGCACCATTCAAGCAAATCTTACCGCTTCCTCTTTCTCCAGCAATCACATACGTTTCAAAACGTGCACCATTGTTATTGTTAACAATCGCCACTTTTTCATTTGGAAGAATATCTACAGCATCTAAAATATCCTGATCAATCGTGATACTCCCTACATAATTCAAATTTGATTCTGTCACACGTGCGCGATGAATTTTACTATTCATCATCGTTCTTATCATTTAACTTCATCTCCAATAATAATATTATCAATTAATCGTGCTTTCGAAAATTTTACCGCTAACGAAATAAATATCTGTCCAGAAATGGTATTTTGTTGTACTAATTCTGGGTAACTGTATACGGCAACCTCTTCAATTTTGCCGCACGTATGCGCTTTAAGATATGCTGTCACTTTTTCAATAATCGCCGCACTCTGTCGCTCTCCATGATCATACATCGCTTTCGCAAGTTGTAAACTTTGGTACAAGTGTGGCGCTTGTTGACGCTCTTCCTCAGTCAAATAAACATTCCGTGAGCTTCTCGCAAGTCCATCGCTCTCACGAACAATATCAACACCTTGAATAACAACGGGATGATTAAACGTTTCCACCATTTTTTGAACAATCGCAAGTTGTTGAGCATCTTTTTTCCCAAAGTAAGCAACATGCGGCTGTACAATATTAAATAGCTTATTCACTACCGTAACCACACCGTCAAAATGACCAGGACGTTTTGCCCCCTCTAAAACAGATGCTAATCGTCCCACTTTTAACGTAATGTCTAACGTATGCGGGTACATTTCTTCAACAGTCGGGTAAAATACATAGTCGACACCGATCATTCGTGCTGCTTCCACATCAGTTTCGA
The DNA here is from genome assembly GCF_020883535.1 of Staphylococcus ratti. Classification (NCBI taxonomy): domain Bacteria; kingdom Bacillati; phylum Bacillota; class Bacilli; order Caryophanales; family Staphylococcaceae; genus Staphylococcus; species Staphylococcus ratti. The sequence continues at coordinate 2,232,628 of NZ_CP086654.1, forward strand.
TTTGTCTTGGATACGCGTCGAAATCTTCATTAGGGCCAAATTGAAGTGGATTCACAAACACACTAATCACTGTAATGTCATTGTATTCAATAGATTGACGTATCATCGTTAAATGGCCTTCATGTAAGGCGCCCATCGTTGGTACAAAACCAATACTTTTACCTTCTAATCTAAACCTTGAAGTAAGGTGTTGCATCTCTTGAATCGTTGTAATTACTTCAGTCATTCAATTCACCCATAATTTGCTTTTTATACATGTATTCTTCAGAAGGAAACGCACCTGATTTAACTTCTTGATGGTATGCTTTTAATGCATCAATCCCTACTGAAAAATCGCCATATCGTTTTACAAATTTTGCATAGCGTTCTACACCATAACTTAACATATCGTGATAAACGAGCACTTGGCCATCCGTATCTTTACCTGCACCTATACCGATGGTCGGAATCGTCAATTGTTCAGAAACGACTTTCGCAAGATCACTTGGAATTGCCTCAAGTACCATTGCCACTGCCCCTGCTGCTTCAACCGCTTTTGCATCTTGAATCAGTTGTTCGGCTGCATCTTTCGTCGCACCTTGCAATTTATATCCTGAAATCCCTACACTTTGCGGTGTTAAACCTAAATGTGCCACAATCGGAATGCCCATTTGTGAAGCTTGCTTAATAAATTGTGTTAAATGTGCGCCTTCTACTTTTAATGCGTTACATTGGCTTTGTTGATACAAACGTATCGCATTTTGTATATCTGTAGTCGCATCGATACCTACTGAACCGAATGGCATATCCACTACAACAAATGTATTTGGTGCACCGCGTCTTACTGCTCGTCCATGATGTAACATATCGTCTAAAGTAACTTCAACAGTACTCTCGTAGCCTAAGACCGTCATACCAAGTGAGTCACCTACAAGGATCATATCAATTTCAGCTGCTTCAGCTTGTTTTGCACTTGGATAGTCGTAAGCAGTGACCATCGTAATTTTCTCTTTATCGCGTTTCAATTGTTGTAATTGACTTAATGTTTTCAACACTTCTCACCCTTTTTTGATATACTTCATACTAAGTATATCTAATTCAACAAAAGGAGCAACTAAAATGATTACTTTAGCGGTTATCGGCCCAGGAGCCGTGGGCACATCGATAGCAATGGCATTGGCCAACACTTCTGTTCAGGTTGATCTTTTAGGAAAGCGTGATGAAACACTGACCTTTCATGAGTATGCTACGTCTGAACAACATGCTGTTTCTGTCAAAGCTTTAAAACATACAAACACACATTATGATTGGCTTATTGTTGCTGTAAAAACAACACAATTAGATGCGATTTTAGCTGATATAGAACGCTTGTGTCACAAAGAGACGCGCATCATTTTAGCGCAAAATGGTTACGGTCAACATGATAAAATCGCGCATCCTTACGTTTATCCTGCTGTCGTCTACATTAGCGGACAAAAAACACATCCCCACGTGACACATTTTCGAGACTATCGTCTTCACGTTCAAGAGGATCCTCATACGCGCGCGCTTGCACAAATATTAACTTCATCAAAACTTGAACTGACACTCGAACGTAACATTGAACATAACATATGGTATAAGCTCCTTGTCAATCTTGGTATTAATACTGTGACCGCTTTAGGACGCGATACTTCAAAAGTATTAAAGTATCCCTCAATGGCACAACTTTGCCGTAACTTAATAGATGAAGGCCTTCGTGTTGCTCAAGCAGACGGCTTACAATTCGAACCATCACTAACAGATGATATCATGACAATTTACAAAGGCTATCCCGAAGATATGGGAACGAGTATGTATTACGACCTTACCCATCAAAAACCATTAGAAATTGATGCGATACAAGGGTACATTCAAAAGCGCGCCCAAGTTCATCACATTGCTACACCTCATTTAGACACCGCCTTAGCCTTACTTCTATATGAACATGAAAAAGCACAAACGTCATAACTACCTTGGCGTTTGTGCTTTTTACATTTTATCTTTTTCATCTGTTTGAATGAATTGTAACTCATAAACGTCGCAATCTTCATGACGATTAAAGTAGTTTATTTTCCCTTTTAAATACATCGTCTGTGCTTTGCGACTCACGTTATGCTTAAATTGAATTTTAATTTTTAAATTAGATTCATAATCATTATTTTGAACTGTTCGTTTTAATTCTTTAAATACTTCATCATTCATCGGCAACATATAGCCTTCTTTACTCGGAAGAATACTGACATATTTCTCTTGTAACACATGACCTTTATCGATATAAATATCGATCTTTAACTGTTTTGCCGCTCCAGCTCCCATATTATAAAGCTTTAAAAAGCCATCACCTTGCTGATGGTACTCGGTAGTCGTCATATTTCTAATCGTAAGATGTTCGCCTTGATGCGTCATTAAGATTTGGTTAAAACCTAACGCAGGCAGAAAACTCATTTTCATTTGATACAGCTGTATCGACACTGAAACAAAATAGAATAATGCCATAATAAATGTCCCAATAGAACCAATGGCAGAAAGTAAATTAATAAGATTCATCTTCTCCCACCCTTCATATGTGATTAACATCTATATGATAATTATTCCTTATGAACGTATAATCAAAACGTCAAATCACACTCTATGTTGACCTAAAAAATCTTTAGGCTTAATCGGATGACATGTCCACGTTATTAATAAGCCAAATAAAACCGCCCCTAAAACGGTGTTCATCCAATCAAAATGATGACCCACAATCGAAAGTAACATTAACCCAAGAAACCCTAAAATACTCATACATAACCAACTAATAATAAATTTCATTTTTTCCCTTCCTTTATCAATAAATCATCCAAATGCTTAACTTAATAATTTCAAACCTATTGTGCTCGCAAGAATGACAAATATACATACGAGACGGAATATATTTTTGCTTTCTCCATAAAATACGATGCCGATCAGTGCTCCTCCAACTGCACCAATACCTGTCCAAACGGCATAACCTGTGCTCATTGGAATTGTATGCAATGCTAGTGACAAAGTTGAAAAACTTAATACAAATGTCACAGCTATTCCTAAAATTGCAATTTTTTTCTGGGTTTTGGCGTAAATATTCATAAATACCACGCCTAACATTTCAAATACACCCGCTAAAATTAAAATTAGCCATGCCATTTACTTCGCCTCCTCAGTTTCAGTCGTTGCTAATTTCAATCCAATGACACCTAATAACAATACAAAAATGAGCATCAGCTTCATTACATTGAAAGGTTCACCAAAAACTAGAAAATCTACCAATGTCACACCTGAGGTTCCTAAACCAACAAACGTAGCATATGCTGTACCTACTGGAATCTGTTTGGTCACATTCAGCAATAATATAAAGCTGAATGTAATGGCGATGACTGTCAGTGCCCATTCCCAAAGGTGTGTCGCATGTGTGAGTCCGATTACCCAAGCCACTTCAAAACATGCACCTATAATGAGTTTGATCCAATTCATCCTCCTACCTCCTTCAAAAAAAGAACCTGAGAGACTTATGTATACATAAATCTCCCAGGCTTTTGTCCTTCCGTGTCATGCGAACTCACATTCACATGGGTTTTCTCTCGGACCAGTCTATTCGTTCAACTAACGAATACGGAACCCTAGAAAACACAATTTGTACTTCCCTATCATTCACTTTAACTTTCAACGTTCATCATGTTAACATACTTAATTTAAAGTGTAAACGAAAGGAAATTTTTCAAAAAAGAAGTTTTGCACCCTCAAAGTATGCGAACGCTCTAGATGCCTAATTGTTATTCTTAAAATTACTTTTTACATACAGAGAAAAAGTTAAATAATTTGAGCATTTTTAATTTGTTTCTAATGTTCATGTTTTATAATTATTACATGTTAGAAATTGAAAGTTGTTCGAATGTCTATCATTTTCCAAGTTTTGATACAGACAATCCTAATTATTTCAATTTCTAACAGCAATAAACCCTCTTAGCACGTGCTATTAGTGTAGGCCGGAACCCCACTTCCGGTCTTTTTTTAATAAGCTCGCCTTACTAATATACATTGTTTATGTGCAGTTTTTCAATCTTTCTCTATGCTTTTTTATTTTTTATCTTATTTTTTGGTTTTTTTAGTGAAACAAAAGCTAAAATAACATAAAATATAACTTTATAGAAAAAACAACAATGTTTGTTATGTAAACCATACAGTGACTGGCAAAAACCAGAAATTGATTAGTTATAAAGCTATAAAAAATAGCGATGAAGCACTCTATCATTATAGAATGGCTTCACCGCTATTTTTTTATTTATTGGATTTATTTCTCTATAAAACGTGTTCGACGCTCTATACAAAAAAGTGTCGTCGCAACAAGTAAAATACCACAAATGAGATACATCATTGCATAGTTTGTTAAGTCAGCAATCGGTCCCATTAACGCTGATCCAAGTGAAACACCTAAATCTGCCGTTGCGATAAATAAACCGAGCAACATATTACGCCCGTGCTTCGGTAATTTAAAACTTAAAAACGACGTGAGTGTCGGATAAATGAGCGCTTGAGCAATACCAATCAGCACTGCACTTATATATAACACAAATGCCCCAACAATATGACCTACACTTATCCCTAACACTGCAATAGTTAATAAACTCATCACTTTCAACATGAATCCTACATGCCAACGTCCATCAGAAGGAATATATTGTCGCAAATAAAATCGCGCTAAAACGACAGTAATTGCTTGAATGGCGAGAAAAATACCTGCGTGACCTACGCCATACGTTTGTGTGTAAAGCACGATGAAAGTCGCGACTGCACCAAAACCGATGGAAGCTACTAACATAACTAGGCCTGCTTTAAATAAAAATTCGTTTTTGAAAAACTGTACAAACACTGTCACCGGACCGAATGGTAATGTTTCTTTTTCACGCGTTGGCGTGTCATTTTGAACATTTGTATCTAACGTCGCACTAAAACCAAAGACGCCCGTTGTAATCGCAATCACAATCATAGCAATCGCAAAATAGCTCATTTGGTCTAATTGCCATATGCCAACAGCGATAAGTGGTCCGATGATTCCAGGTATGTATGAGAATAGAGAGTATAGGGAAATACCTTGAGCACGGTCTTCCTCAGGCAAGGCATCGATAATACCAATTTGTAGTGACATAGAGAAAAATGCTGTACACACCCCTTGCATTACCCGGGAAATGAAGTAACCTTCTAATCCCGTAAAGCCATACATGATGAGTGCAATCCCATTGATCACTAATATCCAGCGCAATATTTTGATTGGCCCGATATTCGCAATAACATGACCTGCCCACGGACGAAATAACATTGCCGTCAACATGTACGCGCCCATGACAATACCAATCGTTGTATTGGTTGCACCTAAATCGTGCCCTCTTAACGGAATCATAACGTTAAGAATCGCATTTGCACTAAAGAAAAATAGCGCTAAAATATATAGCCTTAAAAAAGGCCATGCGAGCGCTCCTTTCATTACGTCGCCTCCTAATATATAAGTTGTTTTTCGAGTAACGCACGCGTATACTCATGTTTTGCATCATGAATTTGATGTTTGTCTAAAGTTTCTTGAATCTCGCCATCTTTAAAAATAAATAGGCGATCACAAAGGTAAGTAGCCGCTTGAATATCATGCGTTATAAAAATATAACTCAACTTGTATTCGTCACGTAAACGGACTAATAAATCTAATATTTGTGTTTGAATGGACATGTCTAAAGCACTAATTGCTTCGTCTAATACTAAATAATCTGGCTTCGTACTAATTGCCCTTGCAATAGCAACACGTTGCGCTTCACCACCGGACATCATTTGCGGGTAGCGTTTTAAGAAACTTTCATCTAACCCAACCGCCTCAAGTAACCTCACCATTTCTTGATGTCGCTCTTGCTTAGTTAACTTCAACTGTTGTAAAGGTTCTTTTAATAGTTGCTCGACGTTAAAGTACGGATGTAATGACGACTTGTAATTTTGAAATACCGCACTCAACCGACCTTTTCTTACATCACGTTTGCAAACGCACTGTTCATCAATTTCAACTCGTCCACTATCAGGTTTTTCGATGCCTAAAACCATACGTCCGAGTGTGGATTTCCCACTTCCACTCTCTCCAATAATGCCAAGGCTCTCACCTTTAGTACAAGTAAAACTGACACCTTTGACGACTTCTCGATATCGTCGACGCCCTTGATCACGATAAGATTTTTTTACATTTTTTACGACGAGCATGATGTGTCACCTCTTACTTTTTGAAAATAAGTTGTCAGTTGACTTCGGGCATTCACAAGATATTGTGTGTACGCATGTTTCGGACGATCAAGTACTTCGGCAACCGGGCCATATTCAATCACATCGCCATTTTTCATCACTAAAACTTCATCTGCAATATGTTTTACGACAGCCAAATCATGCGAAATAAAAATCATTGCACAGCCAATCGTTTCTTTAATATGTTGAAATTCTTTTAAAACTTCATATTGTGTGATTACGTCGAGCGCTGTCGTAGGCTCGTCCGCAATGATAAGTTCAGGTTTTAAAGCGAGTGCCATTACAATCATCAAACGTTGTAGCATGCCTCCGGACAATTCGTGTGGATAAGCGCGCATAATTCGCTCAAAATCATGCAAGCCTAACATATCAAAATAAGACTTTATCAACGTATGTTGTGTTTTTTTATCTTTAATATCATGATGTTTTAAAATCGTCCGCATTTGATGCCCTAAAGTAAATGACGGATTAAAGGCTGTACCCCCTTGTTGCATAATCATCGCAATATCATTACCACGAATATGTCGCAACTGTGCTTCTGATTGTTCTAACAGTGACACTTCATTAAAACGCGCTTGCCCGCTCATTTGAATATTATGGTCATTTAAACCGAGTAACGCTTTACACGTGATCGATTTACCGCTACCGCTTTCCCCGATGATGGCTAAAATTTTGCCTTTTTCAAGTTGAAATGAACAATGATGGACGAGGACATGATTCGTATTGCTGTCGATTAACGTTAATTTTTGAACATCTAAAAGTGGCTGACTCATGAGATCACTCCTCGTTTCATGCGTTGTCTTGCTTGTTGTTTTGACAATTTAGGATCTACCGCAATTTGAATGGCATCTGATAAAAAGTTAAACGCAAGTACAATAATAATAATCGCAATTCCTGGCGCAAACATAAGTTCAGGATGACTGAACATGACTTTTCGTGCTTCATTCATCATCATGCCCCATTCTGCAGTTGGCGCTTTAACACCCAATCCTAAAAATGAGAATCCTGATATTTGTAATATCATCGACACCATTGAGCTAGACGAAATGACTGCAATATCCGCTAAAGTTAACGGTAAAATATGCGTCAAAATAATTCGTGTGTGTGATAACCCTATCGCACGCGCAAACTTTACATCATCAGAGTCTCTATATTGCATTACGCTAGTGCGGATAATACGGCAAAACCACGCCCAACGCGTAATAATGAATGCGACAAAAATACTTTTTAAGCCGATACCTAGTACACCGATTAATGCTAACGTCATCACATATGTCGGAAAAGATAACATAACGTCGCATGCGCGCATTAAGCATTTATCAATCCATTTTCCAAAGTATCCTGCTATAAAGCCTAACAACATTCCGATGCACACAGCGCATAACAAAGCGACAAGTACTAGCATTAAACTCGGACGTATCGCAAAAATTAAGCGCGTCAAAATATCTCTGCCTAAGTGATCTGTACCTAACCAATGTGCCCAAGACATACCAGCAAATTTATTTTGAATATCTACAGCAGTAGGCGTATAAGGCGTTATTAACGGTGCACAAATACCTAACACTAAATACAGACCAATTACAAATAGTGCAACTTTTGCACCACGGTCTTGCCATAATCGTTGAAGTACTACCATTTAATCGCCCTCCCTTAATTTTGGGTTGAGCCACATATTAATGATGTCGGCAAGTGTATTCAATAAAATAAATAGCACTGAAATAATTAACACGTAAGCTTGAATAATTGGAAAGTCTTGTTCCATGACTGCTTTTACACTTAACTGTCCCATTCCCGGCCATGCGAAAATATTTTCAATCACCACAGAGCCACCTAATATCAGAGGAATAGACATACAGAAGATAGAAACAACAACTTGCATCGCATTGCGAATCACTTGTATCACGATTGTTGGAAAACTTACACCCATAGCACGCGCATAAAGTACATAATCTTGATCTAATTGTTGAATCATCGCACTTCTCACATTTCTAAAATAAATGCCAATATAACCTAATGAGATGGTTAAAACCGGGAGCACATAACTTTCAGGACCGGTTAGACCCGATGTCGGTAATAAATTCATGTTTACCGAAACATAAATCATCAAGATCGCCGCTAACCAATAAGAAGGAATTGCTGTTAATACGAAAGCAGTGCTTCGTGTCACACGGTCAAACCATGTGCCACGAAACAGTGCTGTTAAAGTGCCTAATACAATTGACATCGTAATAATGACAACGCTCGATACTAGCGTCAATTTTAATGTGTTAAAAAATGCTGGCCACATACGTGTGCTCACTTCATCCCCTGTGACGAAACTTTGCCCAAACTTAAATTGTAGTGCTTGTTTTAACCACTCCCAATATTGCACAAGAAATGGCGCGTCTAAGCCATATTTTGCTCGCGTTTCTTCAATCAAGCTCTGTGTAATATTCGGAACTTCTTGCGCATGCAAAATAACAACGGCTGGATCTTCATCAGAGAGTCGCGTCAATGCAAAAGTTAAAAAGCTAATGACTATGAGAAGCGGCAGGGTCAGTAATAAACGTTTAACGATACTGTATCCCATCATGTCACTCCTTATTTATAATCCATTTGTTCAAATGGCAACTCATATTGTGATTGCTTAAATGAAATACCTTTTAAATCTTTCGGTGCGATGACTGTCATACCACCATGTGAAATCGGTATAAAGATGGCTTCATCATGAACAGTCGATAAAATATCTTGATACTTTGCATCTTGCTCTTTCGCATCTTGTGTTTTTAAAGCTGAATCAATGTTGGCATATAATGCCGCTTTATTTTCAACACCTGATGTTGCAGATTTATATCCTGTATCTGTTTTAAATGCTGAAATGGTACTTTGTGGATCGTATTGTAAGCCCCACGTTTGGTTGAATAGTAAATCGTAATCACCTGATGTACGACGCTCTGCCACTTTATCTGACGTTTCACCTACGATGTGTAACTTCATACCAATTTCTTCAGCTTTTGCTTGGATAAATTCCGCTTCTTGCTTTTGTGAGCTTGAGTTATTGTCATAATACAATTTCATTTCTAACTTTTTACCGTCTTTTTCGCGCAATTCACCTTGTTTTTTCTGCTTCCATCCTGCTTCATCTAACGTTTTAGCAGCTTGTTTCAAATCAAAGTGACGTGGAGTTAATGCCACATTCGCATGCGGTACATTTTTTGAGAATAACGTATGGGCAGGTTTTTCTGTTTTATCTAAAATCTTGTCAGAAATACTCTTTTGGTCCACACTTTGCCAAAGCGCTACACGTACTGCTTTGTCCGCTGCTGGACTTCCTTTTTTACCTGAGTTCGCTACAATCATTTTCGTATTCATTGGCTGACTGCGTTTTAACTGATAATCGTTTGAATCTGTCAATTTTTTCACTGCTTCGTTGTCGACATTGTCTGTTCCACGGTCATCCGTAAAAGCAAAGTTCACTTCACCTTTTTGTAATGCTAAGAAAGACGTTTCACCAGCTGGTAAGACTTTCGCTACAATGCTTTTAAGTTTTGGTTTGCCACCCCAGTAATCTTCATTACGTTCAAACGTGGCACTTTCGTCTTTTTGATGATCTTTAAGTTGGTATGGGCCCGTTCCACTAAATGCTTTCAACCCATCTTTCGTACCACCATTTTTAAAGGCTTTTGGTGAGACAAAGACATATGGACGTGTCATCGCAAGCTCTTCTAGCGTCGCGTTATAAGGCTCTTTTAATTTTAATACAAACGTATGGTCATCTTTAGCTTCAGTTTTATCAATAATCGTTGAAAGCTTAATCCATGAATGGAGTGATTGATTGGCTTGAACCGCATCAAAATTCTTTTTCACAGCCTCAGCGTTAAATGGTGTACCGTCGTGAAACTTAACGCCTTCTCTTAAATGAAATGTGTACGTTTTACCGTCTTCAGAAACATCCCATGATTTCGCAAGTAATGGTTGAATCCCTTTTTGCGTATTATCGACTAAAGATTCGTAAACCATACCTTGCGCAGACATAGAACCTCCATAAACATGTGGATTCATATCCCCAATATCTTTAGAAGTGGCATACGTAAGATTTTTCTCCTCTTTCTTTTGCTCTAATGCTTTTGAGTTCCCACAAGCGGCTAATACGACGAGTGCTGTTAATGCTAAAATAAACCATTTAAATGTCTTTTTCATAATCTTTTTCCTTTCATTCCACTTTTCCTTAACGTCCTTGAAGTCCTTGGTGTATACAAATCATCTCTTCATCAAATGTTTTAGGGAAAAATTGCTGTGATTTCTTTAAGTTCGGATGTGCTTTGTGAAAATGTTGAAGCGTAGTTTCATAGCGTGTCAGTAGTGTGTCAATCATCGGTGTTTCTACATTGAGCGCTTGTCCGAGCCCTTGAATAATTTTAGTTCGATAATAGTCTTCGTGAGGCATACGCGGAATTTCCCACACACCTTTTTGATTTTGATAAATCTTTCTAAAAGGAACTGCAGAAAAGTCTTCGTAAAATCCTTTATCATCGGGTTGTGAAAACGGATCGATTAAAATACCCGTGTAACGCACGTACAATAAATATTCTTGCTCTATCTCAGAAAGCGATTCAAATTGCTCAATATGTTGTTTCGAAATCGTCTCAGCGCGCAAAGGATAATTTTCTTCTACCATAAAACGCAGAAGGTTTAATGGCGTGACGTTTAACACTTTTAAAATATTTGAAATTTCCTGCCACATGCACCTCATTTCATGAATTAAGTCCATCGTAATAGGCCCTTCAGGAAACAATTTATAAACGTAAAAAGGAACGTCCGTGCCATAAAAAATAGCTTTAAGCGCATGCGTATTCATAAACAACGCAGGATGTACGTATAACGAACTGTTGCGCGACTCGGCTTCTATCGGTGTTGAAACATAGGTGACAGGAAGACCCACTTGTGTGAATAAACGTTCTAAAAGTGACTTCAAAATAGAAGATGGATGAGAGTATCCAAAATACAAATGCTTTTTAACACCCATCGTTGTAACGCAATTCGGCTGACTGTGCTCCGTCACACGTGTATCTCCCAAATACGTTGAGCAACTAACCACTTCTATATGCGGCTGTATCGCCTCCAATTGTGCCTTTACAATTAAATTGGATCCAAGCGTTGGAGAAACGAGTAAAACCCCTTTTACCGATTTTAAAACGGCTTCCGGCAATTGTTTTAACGTGTCAATATACGCATCTGCCGTACAAGCTAATACGAGAAAGTCGTATGTGCCTTCTACAACGTCATAAGATTCAAAAACTTTACAATTGGAAATGCTGCCTTCTAAACTATGATGGCTAGCATTTTGAACGGATGCTTTGACAAAACCATCGCGCGCTAAAGCGTCAACAAATTGTTGTGAGCGCTCTGAAACGTGACTTCGACTTACAAATGTCACCTCTGCTTGGTTGTAGCGATGAAATAAAACTGCGAGTTGTACTGCTACAGGACCTGTTCCTAACATTAATATACGCTGTGGCATCATTAGCTACCTCTCGCAATATCCGCTTTTTGATACACAGCAATGTCAAAAATTTGATCCGGTTGAATCACTTCATCTACACACACCCATTGCTTCGGATTAGTATCTCGTTTAGGATAATTAAAAATAGATTTTAAATCGTTCCCATAACGCATCGCAACGACTGTATTTGGTCCTGTTAACGCATAAAGTTGCGCTAAAATGTCATATTTCACTGGGACGGTTGAACTAAAAATAACGTGTGTGACGTCTTTAATTTGCGGGAGTTGATCCACCGTCGTTTGATATAATTCAATCGGCTCGTTTGGCGCTAACGCTTCAATCACTTGACGACCATAATCAATCGCCTCAGCATCGATATCAATTCCAACCACTTTTGCGCCAGTTTCTTTAGCAATTTGAATCGGCGTCATAGGATAAGCTCCTGAACCGACTAACAATACAGTGTCATTCGACGTAATTTCGAATTGTCCAAATTCTTCTTGAATACAATGCTCAATGTTTTGGAAATACGTCGTATCTGTCTGTTCTCCCAAAATTAAACGCTTCGCACGCAGCACTTCCATTAATTTTACACATTTAGCTGTAATATCAGCGAGTGCCGGGACGATACTAGGCGGACGCATTTGTGTAGTTTGCCAGTCATGAAAACGTAAAGTATTGCTTTCATTAAGTATGTATCGACTGAACCGATCTACTTCATTTTCTAGCTCTGAAATAGATTCAAAGTTGAGGGCTACTTTTTGATAATGGGCAACAAAATTACGATAAAATGTCGCCAATTCCAATTCCAGTTCCATTTCTGTCTCGATTTGGATATTTTGCTTCATAATATTCTCCTATTCTAAATAAGCTAATCCAGTTGCTACTGTTTTTACATGACCCCTTATTGAAATTTGTGACTTCTTATTAAGCGTTGCACATACACGCAACGCGCCCCCTGGTTGATAAACCCGTACATCAGCTTTTCCATTTGATTTAAGCGCTTCAAAAACACCAATGGAACCCGTTCCTGAACCACAGCTTTGTTCCCAGATTAGACTTCCAAGCTCCGGCACATAAATAAGCGGATACAATTGATGTTGCTGTTCGTCATACAATAGTATGCCAATCGTTTTAAAATGATTCGCCCATGTTTCTGAACGCACAAACGTCTCGACATCTTCACGCCTACTGTCATCGTAAGACGTAATCGGAATAACATAATGGCAATAAGACGCATAACATATTTTCAACGCTTGAAGCGTATCTTCACCCATCCTTACAGTCGTCCACGCATGTGATTCATGAGGCGGTAACGTCGCTTCATAATCTCCCAAACCGTGAATCACACAAGGTGTCGGTTCCATTACCCCCGAAACTTGAAGCAACAACTGTGTATTTTCGACTAAGTCCCTTTCTTTCAAGTAATGCAACATCGATAAAGTCGCATTGCCACAAAACTCATTACCACTCATATGTAACGTATAGCGCTCCGTATGTGTTTGAGGCTTAATCACAAATCCTACTTGCTCACAACATACATGCGTCGTTTGCATCAATTGATTGGCAATGGTCACATAGTCAGACCTTCGATGTTCTGAATCTACTAACACCGTCATATTTCCAGACGGATTAAATTTAGAAAAATGAACAATATCTTTCATTAACTAATCTCCTTTGAAAAGCGATTGTTCAATATACAAATCGTAATGATGACGATTTAAAAACATAATACTTATTTTAAATCTTTCTGTCAATAGTGATAATCATTGTCAATTAAAAATTTTGTGTGTGCGCTTATGTAATTAAAAGACCTTTTCTAAAATTTATAAAATGCGTTAAATATGTTTTAATAATGATAAAAGAGGTGTAAAATAAAGTAAAAAGGAGGGATTTTTTTGAAACGTACTATTATAGGTGCTTTATCCATGACGTTATTGTTTACGCTTGCTGCTTGTGGTCAATCACATGAAAAAGATTCAGAAAAAGAGAAAAAACCTAAAACTGAAACAACTGAAAAGAAGGAAGCGAAGACTAAGAAAAAAGAACCGAACACAGCCGAGGCTACTTCAACAGAGCAACCTGTAGCTAATGCCAATACAGCCAACCTTCAAAATAACAATATCTCACAAAATCAAACAACCAACGCACAACAAGCGCCTGTACATCAACCTAACGGTAACGTAAATGAAACACCAAACAATGGAAAAATCGATTTAAATCAAATGCCAGGTACTGACTTCTCAACAGATGGCATGTCACCTCAAGCACAGCAAGAAATTCGAGACCTCACTTATCAAAAAGACTTCCAAGGCCTTTCACAAAAAGAGTATAATGATCAAGTTTCTAAAATAATAAATAGAGAAAATGGCTATTAAATAAAAAGACTTTATACCGAACTGGACTAGTATAAAAAATAGAAATTATAAAAACTGAACATTTTTAATAGTACATTGAAATACGTCAACAATGTGTGAACCTTTCATGACAAAATTCATTCTTAGTGCTTTATTCAATGGACAGTTGGTAATTTTAATTCAATATTCAGACTTATCTACTACAAAAAAATGGCAAGAGGCTCTAATTGAGTCTCTTGCCACTTTTTTATAATATTTGATCGATCGCTTTCATCGATTTTAAAGTATAGGTCGGTGTGATAGGCGTGTTATTTTCAAGTTGGCGATGATTATACCAAATCGTATCTATTCCCCCATTTATACCACCTTGTATATCTGAAGTGAGCGAATCGCCAATAATCACAAAATCATCTTTTTCATAATTGGGCATGGTTTCATATACAATATCAAAAAATTGATGACTCGGCTTTTGTGCTCCCATTTCGTCTGAGACAAAAAGATGCTCAATATAGGACATAAGGTTCGTTTGCGCAATTCGGCGCTTTTGTGTATCTGTTACACCATTTATCACAATCGCCAATGTATACTTAGACTTTAAATAGTCTAACGCTGCTCCAACGCCTTCTAACCATTTAATTTTAGCTGTCGCCAACCCATCGCGAAATGTCACGTCCGCTTCGTGCCCATTAATGGCCATGCCGTAGTGATGAAATGTTTCTATGAAGCGATGACTTAACACCTCAGCTTTAGTAATTTCGCCACGTTGGAATGCTTCCCAATGTGCTTGATTAATCTTTTTAAACATTTCATAATTGCGTTTTTCCTCTGGGACGTTGTACCGATTCATTAAATAAGCATACGCTTTCACTTCTGCATCATGAAAATCTACTAGTGTATCATCAAAATCAAGTAGAACTACTTTGTACCCCATTATTGCCACTCCTATTTCAAAAGCATTTAGACCTATTGTAACAGAAATTAAAATCAGACTTGGTAACAGCCATACAAATATGTCGAACGCTGATATAACACAACGCCATCAAAAATCGCCGATATTGATATATTTAGATGTGATTTCACACAACAAAGCTAGAAACGTTTTAACATCGTTTCTAGCCTTTTCATTTGTTTTTATTATTATTTATCTAACTACTGTACATATTTGTAAGCGATCGTATACGTTGAAACTTTGTTGTTAAGTATTGGACTCTCTTCATCTTCATTACTTCGTTTCACATTTTGATGCGCTTCTTTAAAAACATCGGAATTTAGCCAATCTTTAAAAGCCGATTCTGCCTCCCAAATTGTAAGTATTTTAACTTCATCGTAATCCTCAGTTTGATTCGTTATCGTAACGAGCATATCTTTAAATCCGTTAATACTTTCAATACCTTGTCTTTTCTGAAAACGTTTCGCAATTTTTTCTGAACTTCCTTTTTTTAATTTCAAACAATTTTCTGCCATAAACATATCTCATCTCTCCTTTACACAACTTAGAAATGTTTTTTTCTTTCTTAATTCGTATAATCACAATATTTCATGCGTATATTTTCCGCTTCTTCAATGTATCGTATTGGCACTTGAGCATCATCACGTACCAACATTTATGTATCCAGTTTCTTTCAAATTTTTAATTGATATTCATTCTCAATTATATAGTAATCATTGGTTTTGTAAAGAAATAACCTGACTTTATGCAAATTGGTATTTTTCAACCTTTATGCATGAGACTAGTGTGATTCATTATATTTAAATCCATCTTTGTACACTATGTCTTTAAAATTCACTTTAATGATATGATTAAGAAAATAAACCGTTAGAATTTCAAAAATTGGAGGTGCCTTATGATTTTAATTAGCGCGTGTTTAGCTGGAGAAAATGTACGTTATGACGGTGGTAATACCTTTAATTTAGAATTAAAAAAACTCGTGGATAGTGGTTTAGCTCAAACGATATGCCCAGAAATTTTAGGTGGTCTTTCTATTCCACGAGAACCTGTAGAAATCGTCGGCGGAGATGGCCATGATGTTTTAAATCATAAAGCTAAAATTATAGACATTAAAGGCAACGATGTTACTCAAGACTATTTGAAAGGTGCTGCATTAGCTCTAAAAACTTGTAAAGCACTGAATTGTACTACTTTAATATTGAAGTCAAACAGCCCTACATGCGGATCGACCACCATCTACTCAGGAGAATTCAATGGGAACAAAAAAAGTGGCGTCGGTCTATTTACAGCAATGTTAGCGCGTCATAACATTAAAGTTTATGATGAAAACAATTTCCCAATATCCAGCATCACTTTAAATGAATAGGCTATCGTAAATACTTATAGGTAAAACGCATATTAACGTTACACCGCCATTGTTACAGTTATAAGACCTCTCTGACCCAAACTTTTGATAGTAAGTGCATCATTATTATATTCAAAAAATAAAAACGAACGGGCAACATCGTAAATCGCTTTACCATGCGCGCGTTCGTTTTCGTAATAGAAATGGAGAAATCGATTTGATTTCATCATTCTAATCTCGTTTTTATTTTTTCATTTTATCTACAAAGTCATTTACTTTTTCTTTAGCGTTATCAGCCATTTCTTTCACTTTACCTGAAGCTTTATCTTGTTGACCTTCTTTTTCTAAATCTTTATCGCCTAAGAAATTGCCTGCTGTTTCTTTTAAGTTACCTTTTGCTTGTTCTTGATTACCTTCGTTATTCATAGTTATGTCCTCCTAATAAGATGTATTCATTCTAATAAATACCCAAATCAGAACAATTAAAACACAAAAATAACCGGCGCGGAGAGAAAGTGATAAAACTTCGGTATCTTAGCTCCTCTCTTGATGAGGTATAACCCCCATAGATGAGCACGAGACCCATTCAGATGACTAAACATCATTACTTAGCACCTAATTTTCAATGCCATATTAAAAATTGTCATTTCATCTATCTTATTTCTGTACCTTGATGAAACAGTAACTTCCAATCCCCTTCATAATATTTCCAGATAGAACTACGCTTTGTTATTGTGTTTCTTGATACATTAAATAAAGTATACGTACATAATATACAACCTTTTGCTAAGGTTTGCGCTTCAAAATCCTTGATTTCATATTTATCTGTATCTAGCTTGGAATGGCTAATATCATGTTTATTATATACTTTTCCAGATTTACCAATTTCTTTAAAATCTGGATGTAAAATATCTTGGACTTTATTGTGCTTTCTATTCTCTTTTTTTAAATGTAGCCATTCATATTCAATCATGTAATATCTCCCAAACTATAGCCTCCAACCTTCTACTTTGTCTTAATTTGAATAAAGTTTTGGTACATACCTGGCTCACTTACTAATGTTTGATGATTGCCTTTTTGGATGATTTTACCTTCGTTTAATACGATAATTTCGTTGGCATTTTTATTGTTCCTATTTTGTCGCGATAGTAATTACTGTTTTTCCTTTACTCAATTCATCAATGGCATTTTGTATGAGATGTTCGTTTTCTGGATCGATACTCGCAGTTGCTTCATCCAAAATAATAATAGGCGCATCTTTCAATATCGCTCTTGCGACAGTACGCGTGCAACCAATATACTATTATAAATAAAACTTTAATTTATACTAAAGATGGTAATAAGTTCGAATTACAACGTCTAGGGACAACTTATGCTGAGGTAAATATAAAATCAAATGGGATAATAAAAAATTAGCTGTGCGCTATGATGGTGGCGATAAAGTTTTAAAAATGGCTTAAAATGAGAATGAAAAAGATTAAATTATGTGAATTAAACACAATAGCAAAAAAGTTACTAAAAAATATAAATTATATTTCAAGTCTATATTTTACATTTTTTAAATCGTTTTTTAATAAAGGATTAAAAATTGATTGTTACTGTATTAGTATGTAAGCGAATTAAAAATAAATTGGAGGACTTGAAAATGAAGATTAAAAAATTATTTAAATTTACTGTGGTTATGCTCAGTTTTGTTTTAGTGTTTACTTTTTTAACATCTGCACCAACTAAAGCTAAAGAAATAGAAGCCCCTACTGATAAAGAAGTAAAAAAAGCAAAACAATTTTCCCAAAATAGTCTAAAAATAAATGAAGATGGAACATACGAAATTGATAAAGAATCGGCATCTAAAATATATTCTGATTCAGAAATTAAAAATATAGATAACACTTTACAGTCTATAGATAAAAAAGTATTATCTGGACTAAATAAACAATATGGATCTCCTCAAGATAAAAACCAAAAAGATGTCACACCATATTTCGCACCGGCAATTCCAATTGTAGCCATGGGAATATGGGAGTTATTAGGTTGGTTAGGAACTATAGGTTTTGGTGCCATAGCTGCAGCTTTTGCTAAAGATATGTATACACACGGAGTAAAGAGTGCATGTAAAAAATTTGCTGGAAAAAATAAACATATTAAGTCTTGGTGTAAAAGCAATGGTTACTTATAAAAAATAGAATAAGCTATAACAAGAACAACTATAATATCAAAAATATCAATACTTTCATGATTAGAAGAAAGTAAAATATTTCTGACGATATAGTTGTTTCTTGTTGTAGTACTTTCTTTTAATTTTTTAGAAAGACATACATACAAATATTTACATAATAAGTAGATAGGAGCTATTACTATTAAAATGAAGAAAAATTTAAGCACGGATACCCCTCCAAATTATATTATTTTAATACATTCACTAAAGAATATACGCTAGTAGGAGAAATCAAATGAAATATATATTTAGAAATTTAAGCAATATAGTAATTATTATTTTAACCGTTATCTTTCTTCCTGTAATAATACTAACACACAAGTACATAACAAAAAAGAAGAAATCGTTATATATGGTGATTATAAATGTCCTTATTGTAAAAAATTAGAGACTGATATTATGCCAAAACTAAAGAAGGAATATATAGATTCAGGTAAAGTTAAATATACATATGTAAATATGGCTTTTTTAGGTGAAGATTCAATAAAAGGATCTAGGGCAGGTCATGCTGTTAAAGATATTGCCCCCAATCAATTTTTAGAATTCCAAAAAATGATTTTTGATAATCAACCTAATCATGAAAACACATGGCTTACAGAAAGCCTAATTGATAAACAAATTGACAAACTTGATATTACTGATGAGAAAGCTTTAAAAATCAAAAAAGAATATAGAACAAAAAATAGCCAATCATGGAAAAACGCTAAAGAAGATCAAAAAGAATCTAAGAAAAAAAGAATACAAGAAGCACCCACTGTTTATATTAATGATAAAAAAATTAAAAATCCTTATGATTATCAAGAATATAAAGAACATTTAAGATAGTTGTAAAAAGTATACAAGACAACTACCTATAATCTTTTATTATGTAAACCAAATCATGACCACCCATAAAACAGGTGGTCTGATCTAGGGCTATAAGCCCGCTCTACCGGCTAGCATCTAAAGGCGTTGACTTTATCATTTCATGTTCAAGCCGAAATGCCATTGTCTCTTTAGCTAGGGGTTGGGAATTATGTCCCAACCCCTTCAGACCGCAAACACAGGTGGCTTTTGTTTTGTATTATCGGTAAATAAAATACATTACTTGATGTGTATTAATTATAGTTTAGTTTTTGCTTTAACATAATTATAGTTACCTTCGAATTTCACTAAGGTTTTATCTTTTAATAAGTACGTTGTATTAAATAACTTATTAAGAAAATATCTATCATGTGAAACTGTAATTATAGTCCCTTCATAATCTAACAAAGCTTCTTCTATCGTTTCTTTCGCATCAATATCTAAATGATTTGTCGGCTCATCTAAAACGAGCAAATTATAATCAGAATTTACAATTTGTGCCCATCTTAACCTGATTTTTTCTCCTCCACTCAAATCATCCACTTTTTTGAATACATCCTTTCCATAAAACATAAAATTAGCTAAAATATGACGTGCCTCTCCTTCTGATACTTCCACTCTTTCCCGAAATACATTTAATAAAGTGTCATTGTTGCCATTTTCAAATTCATGTTGTGAAAGATAACCAATTTTTAAATTATCTGCAGTTTTAATTATACCTTCATCTACAGAAACAAACCCTAAAATCATTTTTAACAATGTTGATTTTCCAATCCCATTGTCTCCTATGACAGCTACATGCTCGCCTCTTCTTACCAACATATTGACATTTTTAAATAATAATTGGTTGTACCTTTTAGACACACCTTCTATTTCAATAACCTTATTAGAGACTCGTTTGCCTTCTTCAAGTTCTAGCTTCATTTTAGGAGCATCTACATTCGGTTTTTCTAAGCGTTGAATACGATTCAAAGCTTTTTCCATACTTTTAGCCCTACGATACATTGCTGCGTTTGGAGGATTAGCTTGGCTAGCCCATGTTCTTAATTGTTTAATAGACTCCTTCATTTTTTTAATTTTCTTTTGCTGTGTTTTATAAGATTCAAATTCTACCAATAATCTCTTTTCTCTTTCGTCAACAAAATGTGAATAATTTCCATTATAAAAATGTAGTGTCTTTTGATCTATGTCTATAATTTGGTTTACTGTTTCATCTAAAAAATAACGATCATGTGAAACAATTACAACAGCGCCTTCATAATTTTCTATATAGTTGCTCAACCATTCTATGGATTTAAAATCAAGATGGTTTGTCGGTTCATCTAAAAGTAGCAAATCTGTAGGCTTAATTAAAATTTGTGCAATTCCAACTTTTGTACGTTCTCCTCCTGATAAATCTCCCCATTCGGATTCAAGCAAATGAGCAATATTTAAACCATGAGCAACCTTACGTATTTTAGCATCTATTTCGTAACCGCCATTTTCCTCATAATATACTTGCAATTCTCCATAACGAGACATTAAACCATCCATATTTTCTATTTCTTCGGTCATTTTTTCTTCTATAGATTCAAGATGCTTTGATATCATGTTTAACTCTTGAAATACAGATTTTAAACATTGATATACGTTTTCGCTTTTTTCATAATCAGGGACTTGGCTTAAATAACCTATCTTCACATTTTTCTTCCAACTAATAACACCTTTAGAAGGTGTTTCTAGCCCAGCTAGTAACTTCAATAAAGTTGTTTTTCCTTCCCCGTTACGCCCTACTAATCCTATAGTTTGTCTATTGTTAAGAGATAACTTAATATTATCGAATAATATGTCTTCTAAATAGCTTTTAGAAACATTCGAAGCATTTAATATATTCAATTTTTCTTCCTCCATATTATCTATAAGGAAGAAATATACAGTGTCAGTTCCTTATAGATCGATTATTAACTTCAAAAAAGACAGACTCCGCCAATTTTGGAATTAAAATCGAAAATTTGTTGCGTATGATTTGTAAATATCTGCAACAATAAGCTATAAGAAACATTTAGACACCTCCTCAAATATAATTTATAGACATTTTACAATAAAAATGCGGTTACTTAAAGAGGAGGACTCGTTTAATGACAATGTACAATACCAATATCTTCCCCCTCGAGTCAATGCAACCGTTCATCAATTAATGTTAAAACGCATTCTAATTATTTAACGTACTCATTACCATTCTTTATAAAAATAGACCAATGCTATGTAGGTAGCACTGGTCTTTCATATCGTTTTAGTTTAGTCATTATGTGTACTTTAGTAGAATTTTTTAATCTCAGGGGTTAGAAAATCTAATGTCCTTTATGTTTCTCTTTGAATTTTTGCCTTTTCATCCTTCTTTTCTTCTCTTTAAGCGCATCTCGTTCAACCTTACTTTTAACTTTACGTTGTTTCTTGTTTAATTCCTGTTCTTCTTTGATGGCAGCATGTGCTTTAGACAAATGTTTAAATTGTTTTTGTTCTCTAGAGACAAGCCTTTGAAGACGTTTAGGATTGATTCTTTTTTTATCTTTTTTCATAGCGACAGTCGTTTTCGTTCCGTCTAAACTTGCCAGCAACTGTTTATCAACAAACCATAATATTTCATCATAACCAGGTTCTTTTCCAAAAGTGTGCTTTATAAATTTAGACTGCTTAGACTCTTTAAACTCTACTATACCAATAAAAAACTGACCGTCGTGATATATAGATAGTTTCATACTACCCCTCCTCTTATTTTTACAGAAATGATGGACGACCTGAGGAGGAAGGTTACTGATAGATAGCATCTACATTGGGACTACCAACCCAATTGTGTTTTTACATTTCTGCTTACATATTAAATCATTTCAAAAATAATGCAATAGCAAATACGTATACATTCTAATCATTAAAAAGTTTCCATCTTTATACTCAATAAAAAGAATATATAGGTTATAATACACTTATAGTTTAAATTGATATTTTCTAAAGTATTGACACTTGAATCAACAGTAACCAAAACTTAAAAGCGACCGTTTATGAGGAAAATAGGAGGTATATTATGAAATTTGGTAAATATAGATACGATTACAACTACTTAATTATATCTATCCCAATTTTGATAGTGTCTATCTTTGTACCCGCAGTATTCATTGTATTTTGTTTATGTTTAATGTATGGCTTTGAAAAACGTCAGTGATTTCAACACCTTTAAAAAGCAATGTCATGTCTATATTAAAGGAACGAACTAAATGTTAGAAATGCTAATTATAAACTAAATATTATTGCTTTAAGGTAGTTTATTAGTATGGGGCTATCCAGAAAAAATCGTCTTAACTTTCTAGTATTTCTCTTAGCTGTCCCCCTATTTAATACTGCTATTCTATTAACCACATGCTTACATTGAAAATTTATACATCCACTTTATGAAGTAGCTAACTTAGAAAGAAGGATACACTAAAAACCTTAATCTGATTCATCACTTATATCAAATGCTAGGTCGCTATACTTTTGAAAATAACGTAAATATAACTCTTTATTTACAAAATATAGCCATAAACCTCTATCATCATATAGATGGTATAAAATGTTTTTTGTTTTATTGATTAGATACACCTCTATATAATCAACGCCTTGGTTAATGCTAGGTGATAAACCTTTAAAATCTTGATTACAAATAGCTCTTACTAACTTTTTATAATTTATATCCTTCAAACTCTTATTTTTATACGCTAATTCATAGCACTGAACCCCATCACCGTTAGTATATTTTTTGAAACGTGGCAGTTCATCTTTAGTGAAATAACTAAACTTTTCTTTCAATCTAGTTTTTCTGTATGTATCTCCATACAAATAATTAACAAAAACGATGTCAATAGTATCACTAATCGAGAATAAGTCTTCTAAAATTTGAATTGCATTGTTGTGTACTTTAGTAAAATAGATTTTATTAAAGCTATCACGATCTTCTAAAAAAGGATGCTCTCTTTCACTTAAATCTAAATGAAACGCACTATCCATTTCAAAGAAATTCAAATCACTTATTTTCGTAACATTAATATTACTATTCATATTTATCAATCATTCCTTTTATGAATTTCCATCTTTAGTGAAAGATCTCTCCTTGTTACTCGCTCACCCAATAATTTTTATTATCCTCTATGTGTTTTCCTTTTATTCTTATAGGTAGGGCTTCAAGCCTTATAATTTTTAAAATTTTAATAACCCCTAACTTAAAAGGATCATGATCTCCCAATCAACTTATCAATTGACTCATCACGCTTTTCTTGGTTCTGTATATATTTTCTAATTGTTCCTTTATTTAAACCAACTGTGCTCACATACTACCCTGCTACACAAAGGTGACGATTTTCAAATTCGCATGTTTATCAAATATCATTAATGCACTTTTACCTTTTAAATATCCCTTGAAACTGAATATGCTTATTTTGGGTGGAATGTCACTGAAAGCTAAAAAGGATATTTACATGCGACATAATCAAACATTATTTTTTGATTTTCTTGCTCTAAGATAGATCCACGTTTTAAAATCATCATTTTTTGTGAACCACCTTTTAAATATACAATACTGCCTATTGTAATCATTTTTTCACCTCATTTGTTTTTAATATAACATGGATGTTTTTATCTAGAATCGAAGACATGTTTAATAAAAAGAAACTTGCAGTCATAACAATTAAAGCAAGGAATCCTATTATATTTTGGGTAGGTGAAGTTACTAACATACTCAAAGCCATTGTTGAAAATCCACCAAAAAATATATAAGAAAATAAGGATAAACAAATATTTTTAAATGTAGGTATTAATATGATTTTTTCGTTATCATCTTTATTTTCATCAAAAATATTTAACTTCAATTTTTTGTTCAGTTTGAAAAAACATATTAAAACGCCTAGAAGTATTATACAGCATATTACTATTGCTATTTCTTTTTCTAAATGAACATCGAGCAAATATATATATTTTCTTGTTACGGTTGCTAATAACACTGCAACCCCTGTAATAGACCAAAAAATATTATTATTAGCCTGTTTGACAATTTTTAAACTTTCAAATTCATTTTCGCTAATTTTTGCGTACTTTTTAGGAATAAACCAATTAATCATGGGAAAAAAGTAAGCAATCCAAGTACTTACTAATTCGACCATTAAATATTCATTATTATATTTAATAATACGATATTTAGGATTTTTATTAATGTGTTTAGATTCACAAAGCAATGTTTACCACGCCCATTTCATTGGATTAATATGTTTGCCGATACTTTTTGCAGCATCTCCAACTGTATTTTTAACACTGTCTATAGCAGCTTCTGTAGATTTTCCTACAGCTTCCATCCCATCATCAATTTTGTGACCTACCCAATCTATTTTATCTTTTAATCCAAATTTATTTGTTTGGTAAGCCCAATCTGCAAGATTTGAACCAATATAAGCAGAAGCTAAAATACCTACAGTAGTCCATCCAACAGGATTACTACCTAGGGCAAGAGTAATTAACGCGGTTGTCACTATACCAGCACCAAGTGTCAAACCCCACACAGTGATAGATTTCCCACCATATTTCTCCTCTTTTCTATCTATAAATTTATAGTATTACCTTATACTATTGTCTTTTTAAATCCTTAAAATCATTTTATAAAATAAAAGCACATACAACTAGCCAGAACTTAATAGCGAACACGCTCTCAATAACTAGCAATAGATAGTATAGCTACTGTAACAACTATGTGTTGTTATAATATATGTATCGCGTGGCATACAAAAACTGAACCACAACTGTTACTTTTTCGGTTATTAGGATCGCCTTGATACGGGAAGAATTGCTATTTGATAAAGAGCTTCAACCCTTAAAGTCTTCGACGTCGAACGATTTTGGAGTTCGTTAGATACTTTTATAAATTTTCAAGCTTGTGAGGCGTTGCAATTCATTGACTTTAACAAACTATATCCTTTGACAAAACTTGTGCAAGAGGTACAAACTATAAATTGGTAATATATCTCCGAAAACTAAATCATCTCATAAAATAACAAGTATCGATGATAAAATTGCGTGTGTATTGAAATCGTGGTGCGCATATCAACGAGTAAAATCACTTAAACACAGACATACTACGTCTGATAAATATCAACACGTTTTCACCACTGTAAATGATAATAAACCGTTATAAGCAGAGCATTGCAATAAAACATTAGATTTAATTTGTGAGAAGAGTAATTTCAAGATAGTTAAAATTCACGGCTTTAGACATACACATTGTTCTCTATTGTTTAAGCTCGCTTATCTATTCAAGAAGTACAAGATAGATTAGGTCATGGAGATATCAAAACAACTAAGGACATGATGAGTAAATTAGAAGCGGTTAGTTATTGGGAGGGTATGAAATGAAGAAAACTATGACAATACGTAAAACAAATAAAAAAGAAAAAATAATTGGCTTTGCTGTTTGGGGATTTATAATAGCTTTAATGATTTATTACTTTATGAATAATTAGAAACGGTGTGAAGATGAATTGTTGACTCTTATCATTAAAGGTGCTAGTATTTATCCATAAATAAGTTAACTCAACCCATGAGAGTAAGACACCCCACCATAAGGGGATGAGCGAAATCATGGGTTTTTTGTATGAATTTTCATTATAAGGGGAAAATATTGATGAAAATAGCCATATTAGTCGATGGTCGATACTATCGAAAAAGAAGTCAAAATGTATTTGGAAAAGTTACAGCAAAAGAAAGAGCAGATGAGTTATATAAATATTGTAATCGACATTTAAAAGAAACACATTTTGGAACATAAAAATACGCAGATTTATATAGAATTTTTTATTATGATTGCCCCCTATTGATAAACAAGCATGCCATCCATTAACACAAAAACAACCCTCTAACCATTGCGGTTAAAGGGTTTATTGTTTCATAACATTATTCCCACTCGATTGTGCTTGGTGGTTTTGATGTAATATCATACACAACACGGTTCACGTGATCTACTTCGTTTACGATACGTGTTGAGATTTTTTGTAATACTTCCCAATCGATACGTGCGAAATCACTTGTCATACCATCGATAGATGTCACGGCACGTACACCTACTGTATAGTCATACGTACGATAGTCGCCCATCACGCCTACTGAACGAATGTCTGGTAAGACTGTGAAGTATTGCCAAATGTCACGTTCTAAGCCTTCTTCACGAATCACTTGGCGTAAAATCGCGTCTGATTCTCGTACGATTTCGAGTTTTTCTTCGGTAATTTCTCCTAGGACACGGATACCTAATCCTGGTCCTGGGAAAGGTTGTCTCCAAACGAGGTGTTCTGGAATTCCTAGTTCGATACCTAGTGCGCGTACTTCATCTTTGAATAACGTGTTGATTGGTTCAATCAATTCGAATTCCATATCTTCTGGTAAACCGCCTACGTTATGGTGAGATTTGATTGTTTGTGCAGTTTTTGTACCTGATTCAATCACATCTGTATAAAGTGTGCCTTGTGCTAAGAAGTCGACACCTTTCAATTTAGACGCTTCATCATCAAAAACATAAACAAATTCGTTACCAATGATTTTACGTTTTTGTTCAGGATCAGAAACACCTGCAAGTTTAGACATGAAACGTTCTTGCGCATTGACGCGAATGATGTTCATGTTAAATCCTTCACCGAATTGTTCCATTACCATGTCGCCTTCGCCTTTACGTAAAAGACCGTGGTCAACGAAGATACATGTTAGTTGGTCGCCAATCGCTTTATGCAATAATACCGCAACTACTGAAGAGTCTACGCCACCGCTCATTGCACATAATACGCGACGATCGCCTACTTTTTCACGGATTTTTTCAACTTCGATTTCGATGAAGTTTTCCATTGTCCATTCACCTGTACAGTTACATACACGGCGCACAAAGTTACGTAATAAATCATTACCGTACTCTGTATGGCGAACTTCTGGGTGGAATTGTACACCGTAAATGCGACGTGATTTGTCTTCAATTGCCGCATATTGTGTACTTGGGCTATCTGCGATAACTTCGAAGCCTTCAGGAATTTCAATAACTTTATCAGAGTGGCTCATCCAAACCGTTTGTTCTTCAGGTAAACCAAAGAATAATTCGTCAGATTTTGCGTTGATTGTCGCTTTTCCGTATTCACGTTCGTTTGCGCGCTCAACTTTACCACCTAATAATTTTGTTGTTAATTGCATACCGTAACAAATACCTAATACAGGAATACCTAAGTTATAAATTTCTGTATCAATTGTGAACGCATCTTCTGCATAAACAGAGTTCGGTCCACCTGATAAAATGATACCTTTTGGATTCATTTTTTTAATTTCTTCAATTGAAATTTCATGGTCATGTAATTCACTATACACGCCCATTTCACGAATACGACGTGTAATCAGTTGGTTATACTGACTACCAAAGTCTAAGACAAGAATTAACTCTTGTTCTTTTGCCATTTCCATAATGTGTGTACTCCTTTATCCCTTAGAATGAGTAGTTTGGTGATTCTTTAGTAATTTGAACATCATGTGGGTGGCTTTCTGCTAGGCCGGCTGCACTCATTTTTGTAAATTGTGCTTCTTCACGTAACGTTGCTAAGTCTTTTGAGCCAGTATAACCCATACCGCTCTTCACACCACCGATTAATTGATAAATTGTGTCTTGTAATGGACCTTTATAGTCAATACGGCCTTCAACACCTTCTGGCACGTATTTCTTAGGCGCTTTGTCTTCTTGGAAGTAACGGTCGTTTGAACCACTCTCCATTGCACCTAAAGAACCCATACCGCGGTACACTTTGTATTGACGTCCTTGGAACATTTCCACTAAGCCTGGGCTTTCTTCTGTACCTGCAAGTAAGCTTCCGAGCATTACAGCATGGCCACCAGCCGCAAGTGCTTTAACAATATCTCCTGAGAATTTAATACCACCGTCAGCAATAATTGTTTTGCCATGGTTTTTCGCTTCTGTAGCACAGTCGTAAATTGCAGTAATTTGAGGTACACCTACACCTGCAACAACACGTGTTGTACAAATCGAACCTGGTCCGATACCTACTTTTACCACGTCTGCGCCCGCTTCAAATAACGCTTTTGTTGCGACTGCAGTTGCCACGTTCCCAGCGATTACTGTTACTTCAGGATATTGCGCTTTAATTTCTTTCACTTGGTTGATTACACCTTGTGAATGGCCGTGTGCTGTATCAATAACTAGCGCATCTACGCCTGCTTCAACAAGTTTTTCTGCACGAATGCCTGTATCTTTTGCGATACCAATTGCAGCAGCTACGATTAAACGACCGTGGCTGTCTTTAGCAGCGTATGGATACTCGTTCACTTTTTCAATATCTTTAATTGTAATGAGGCCTTGTAAAATGCCATCTTCTACTAATGGAAGTTTTTCAATTTTGTGGTCTTGTAAAATCTTTTCAGCTTCTTCAAGTGTTGTACCTACAGGTGCAGTGACTAAATCTTCTTTAGTCATTACATCTGAAATTTTAATTGAGAAGTCTTCAATAAATCTTAAATCACGATTTGTTAAAATACCGACAAGTTTGCGTGATTCTCTATTATCTACAATAGGTACACCAGAAATGCGGTATTTGCCCATTAAAGCTTCTGCTTCATACACACTTTCTTCCGGTGTTAAATAAAATGGATCTGTAATAACGCCATTTTCAGAGCGTTTTACTTTTTGTACTTCGTCCGCTTGACGTTCGATACTCATATTTTTATGAATAACACCTAATCCACCTTGGCGCGCCATCGCAATGGCCATTTTTGATTCTGTTACTGTATCCATTCCCGCTGATACTACTGGGATATTTAACTGAATACGATCTGAAAGTTTTACGCTTAAATCTACTTCTTTCGGTAAGACATTTGATTCTGCTGGAATAAGTAATACATCATCAAAAGTTAGTGCTTCTTTAACAAACTTGTTTTCCCACATTTTTCGTACAGCCTCCATTCAAATTGATAGTTATATTATTTCACATTTTCTTCATTTTGTTGATAGTTTAGACCATTAAAAAATAAATTCAATATAATAGCTGAAATTGTCCCTAAAACAATTCCATTTTGTGTTAACCATGTAAATTGATCACCAAGTGCTTTGAAAGCTTCAGGTACGGCTGTGATACCAGCACCTAAACCTACTGAAATCGCGATAATTAATAAGTTATTTTGATTTTTAAAATTAATATCTCCTAAAATGCGCACACCATAAGCCATAACCATACCAAACATCGCAAGCATCGCACCACCTAAAACAGAAAGCGGTATGATGTTAGCAAGCGCACCAATTTTAGGAATACAACCACAAATAATAAGCATAATAACCATGCCGTAAATAACATCGTTTTTCTTAGCGCCTGATAGAGACACTAATCCAACGTTTTGTGAATAAGCCGTATATGGAAAAGCGTTAAAAATTGCACCTAACGTAATCGCAATACCTTCAGCCATATACCCTTTTCTAAAATCTTTACGTTCAAGTTTACGTCCAGTAATTTGGCTTAATGCGTGATAAACACCCGTAGATTCGATTAAACTGATAAGTGCAACAATGAAAAAGACAACAATTGCGCCAAAATCAAATGCAAAACCATCAAAACGGAATGGTCGTGGAAGCTCAAACCAATGTGCTTGTCCTACTTGAGAAATATCAACTAGTCCTAAGAAACTTGCGATAACCGTACCACTAATAAGTCCTAATAAAATCGCAATCGATCGAATAAAACCTGTCGCAAATCTTTGTACGACTAAAATAATAATGAGCGTCGCAAATCCAAGTAAAATGTGTTTAGGTGAACCGTAATCTTTTGCACCTTGACCTCCTGCGATATAGTTCATCGCTACTGGCATCAATGTAATACCAATAATCGTTACGACGCTTCCTGTTACTACAGGTGGAAAAAGACGCACAAGATACGCAAAAAATGGTGCAATAATAATGACAAGCAGTCCAGATACAAATAATGAACCATATAAAACATCTACGCCTTTAGACTGCCCTATCATAATCATTGGAGCTACTGCGGTAAATGTACAACCCAAGACTACCGGCAGTCCAATACCGATGCCACGATAGACTTGTAAAAATGTCGCAACCCCACACATAAAAATATCCACGGTAACAAGAAACGCAATTTGTTCAGGGGTGAATTTTAAACTTGTTCCTACAATAATTGGAACGAGAATCGCTCCAGCGTACATGGCAAGGAGGTGTTGTAAACTTAATAAAAATCGTTTCATGCGTTTTGATCTCCAACTAATAAAATTTTATTACCTTTTAAAGAGGCAATTTGGCAAAGTGATGACACGTTCAAACCTGCTTCTTCTAAGCGTGAACGACCTTGTTGAAAGCTTTTTTCTACTAATATACCAATTCCTACTGTGGTTGCATTAGCTTGTTCTACGAGGCGATGAAGTCCTAACGCTGCTTCTCCATTAGCTAAAAAGTCATCGATGATAAGTACGCGATCGTCAGGAGATAAAAATTCTTCTGAGATGATGACTGTACTCGTTTTGTTTTTCGTAAATGAATGTACATCTGTTTGATAAAAACCTTTATTCAATGTACTTGGTTTTGCTTTTTTCGCAAATAAACATGGTACATCAAAATGTAAAGCCGCCATGATAGCTGGTGCAATACCAGACGCTTCTATCGTTAGAATCTTAGTTACTTGTTCTTTGGCAAATTGGTCGTGGAACACTTTTCCAATGTCATGCATGAGTTCAGCATCAATTTGATGATTTAAAAAGCTGTCTACTTTTAAGATTTTTTCATCAATGACAACGCCATCTTCAATAACTTTATTTTTTAACCTTTCCACTTTGGTTCCTCCTCGTTTTTGGTCCAAGATAATAAAAAAGCCCAAAACTTCAGAATATAGTTTTAGGAAGAGTAAGAGAAATACAGTTGTAGCGCGAGACGTTCATATTTTCATATATTTTGATAGACGGATTAAAGTAAGGTGCGTTGCGTTTTTAATACGCCTACCTTTAATGACATCAATTCTTGTTGTAGTGTAAAATACCATTAAGTCTCACACGTTGCGCGCCCTAGAGATGTTAGTTCGCATTACATTGATTTTCAATTACTCATAGTCACATTGTTTAAGGCAACGTGGTAGAAACTTCTAAAGCCATATCCTTCAGATTATATGAGTGTGATAAATTATTTAATGATAATAGCAAATTTGAGCTTAATAAGCAATACCGTCGTGTCAAATCAATTGTTTTCAGAAATTTATGTAAATTTATTGCAGAAATACGCTCTCTATGGGCATAATAAAAGAAAATAGAGTCTTAAAATAATAAGGTTTAAGTATGCGCTTGAGACAATCTTTGACTTATACTTTAGCCAACGATTATTTGAGCTGTAACTAGGGTAATATTGAAATGAATACTATGAACGGAGGCGTCTATTATGGCAGAATTTAAAGTAGCTCGCACAGAAGAAGATGCGGTCAAAGCAGTTGATACTTATTTAAGAAACGGTTATCAAGAATCTGAAATTACAGTCATTAGTAAAGAAAAGCTAAAAACAGATCGATTTAACGATTGCGAAATCCAACACAAATCTACCAATGGCACAGTTAGCGACAAATTTATGCGTATGTTTATTGGTGAAGATGCTGAAGCTGCAGCATTAAGTCGCTTTAATTTCGAAGAGACACAAGCAGAAGATTTAAAACAAGACTTAAATAACCATAAGATTTTAGTCATTGTTCAAAAAGATACTTTACGTCATGGAGAGGTAGCGCATAACAATGCTGCTTACATTGATGAGTCTACTGACACGCACAAACCTTCTGAACATAAGGGAGACATCGAGTGAAAGTAAGTTGTTCGTTAAACATTTAAAATATAAATGACCTATGTAGGGGTTGGGACATTGCACAAATACTCTAAACTACGTGAGAGTATGCCCACAATCGTGCCTTGTCCTAGCCTCTATATTTTTGAAATGGACATCAAGCGTGGTTCAAAACAACGTTATGATAACGTCACATTGTCACACGTCGAAAAGACTTCTCCCCTATTAGTTGAATGTCTGAGCGATTGTTCAATGACATCTATGCTATACTGTTATCAATCAAAAGAGGTGAGCGTAATGGAATTTATACAAATTAAATCTGCAAAAGATAAATGGTTCGAACCTGCACTCGATTTTTATATGGATAAATTAGACCCCCTTGTAACTGAAGATGAATCGGTTTTTATCCAATCCTTAAAAACTGAAAAAACACAAAACGATTATGTCTTTTTAGTCGGTATTGAAAACAATCGCGTGGTGAGCTTCTCAACAGCACATTATGAGGCAACAACAAACACTGGTTTCATCATATATCTCATTGCTGAACCCGGTGAACATTGTGAGGCTTATTTAAAAGCTACGTTAGTTGAAATTGAAAAAGGGGTTAATCAATTATCGAATCAACTTCACGGACGAAATGTTAACTTTTTTATGTTTGAATCCACACTTGAAGCACCTGATGCCAATAATGAAGTAACGAAAGATATCGCTTTTCGTCGCCATTTTTTAACCGAAAACGGTTATGAAAAACAAACTCAAATTGCTTATGTTCAACCATCCCTGAACCGTAAAGGAAAGCCCGTTCCACTTGATTTATATATAAAAGCAAATATTCCTCTCACTAAAGATATTTATGGCACAAGTGTAAAATCATGCTATATCTTAAAGTACGTTTTTGCCAATCGCATTCCGCGTAAAGTCATTTACCCGTTACTCATAAAAATGGACTTAAGTAGAGATATGAACGCATAAGCCCTTGAAATCGTATTTCAAAGCCGTTACAATAAGGTGTAAGTGAGACTGACGGGTCAGTGAACTCAGACTACCGTATGTCTAAATAGACTGATATAGAAAGGATTCATTCATATGCTAACAAAAGAGTTTGCACTGAAATCAGGGCTAAGTGAAAAGCAAGTGCGTAAAATTGTACAGCACTTAGAAGAACGTGGCTACCAATTGAAAAAAACAGAGTACCGTGGGCGTGAAGCAACGGATTTCCAAGAAGAAGACATCGAGTTATTCCAAGAAATTGCAGAACGTGTTGGACGTACAAACAGTTACGAACTTGCATTTGAAGAACTTGAACAAGAAAAAGACTTTTTACAAGTTATCGTTAAAGAGGACAATCATAACTTACCAAGTGACCAACAATTTCCACAAGTTATGCAAGAACTTAAGGCTGAAATCGACAAAATGCGTGAAGAGCGTCAACTATTAGGTCAAATGATTTCTCAAGTACACAAACAACAAGAAGAATTAAAATCATTACATAATCAGCTTAACAGCCAACTTGAAACAAATACAAAATCATTAAACGCCATTACTGAAAGTCAAAAACAACAAACTGAACAGTTATCCAAAACACAAGAAAGTATCGAGTCTCAAGCGAAAGAGCAAAAAGAGCTTGTTACAACAATTAAAAACAACAACGAACAAAAAGGATTTTGGCAACGTCTATTTGGCGGTTAAAATCGTTTAATAACATTCCAATTTAATACATGTGCTAGGGGTGCTCTTAATTGAGCTGAGAAAGACGTCATCTTAACTCTTTGAACCTGAAGTGGTTAGTACCAACGAAGGGAAGCAAAATGCATTTTATAATCTAAACTATTGATATATCTTTGTATTTTTCTATATAGCGTAGCCTCTTGCACATGGTGTAGGAGGTTTTTTGTATGCAAAAAGTGATAATTATTGGCGGCGGTGTAATCGGTTTATCCATTGCTCGACAACTTTCAAAGGGTCCTTATCACATTTCAATTATAGATCGCTCTACTCCACGAATGAATGCATCCTATGCTGCTGGAGGTATGCTAGGCGCACAAAATGAATTTTTCGAAGACACCCCACTTTATCGCCTAGCGATGCAAAGTCGTGCGATGATGCCAGATCTAGCACGTCAACTTTATAATGAAACAGACATAGATATTGAATTTCAATCCCATGGTCTCATCAAAATCGCTACAAACAAGCAGGACATAGCCAAAATTCAACAGCAATATTCATTTTTAAAACGAGATGATCATCGTATCCATTGGTTTTCAAATGCAGAATTGTACAGTATGTTCCCTCACCTTTCACTAGAATCAACTGCCGCATTTAAAATTCAAGACGATGCACAAATCAATGCAAATTTATATACTCAAGCACTCACCCGTTCGGTAAGTACACAAAACAACATTCATTTCTCCCCTCATACCGAAGTACTGCACATTGCACAGAAATCAGAAGGTTATGAGGTATCTACATCTAAAGGGACGATGTATGCAGATATTTTAGTCATTGCTGCAGGCGCGTGGAGTGGCAAATTATTAAATAACTTAGGGATTTTCATCCATACACATGCCGTTAAAGGCGATGTGAAACTCATCGAAACTTCCTTTCCTTTAACACAAGCAACACTATTTAATACAAATGGGTGCTATATTGTCCCTAAAAAACCAAATCGTTACCTTATTGGTGCTACTTCAGAATGGGATAATTGGTCAACAACGAATAATAAAAACAATTTAAAGTGGTTAGACGACGCAAGCCAAGAGATGTTACCCAAATTACGTCATCATCGTACAGTGAAAACATGGACAGGCATTCGACCAATCACCACAAATGAACATCCGATTATGGGGAAAATTTCTGATTCTCTCTATGTCGCAACAGGTCATTATCGTAATGGTATACTTTTGTCTCCGATTGTCGGAGACTTAATGGCTAAAGCAATTCAAAGCGATGCAACTGCATTGCACAAACTTGAATATTTCTACCAATAGTAAAATAACACTTGCTTTTACACCTATAACCTATTATCCTTATTTTATAAATCGGAATTAAAAGGAAGCGTATAGATAATGACTACATTTTTTATTATTCTCAATTTAGCCATTTTTATATTCGTATTAGTCGGCTTAGGTTGGATGGCTAAAAAACATATCAAATTTCCTAAACGTGTCTTTTTGGCATTAGGTTTAGGTGTTATACTCGGCTTAATTTTGCACCTTGCATACGGAGCAAATAGCAAAATCACAACACAAACAACAGAATGGATCGGTATCGTAGGACAAGGGTATTTGTCACTTTTAAAAATGATCGTTATTCCTCTCGTATTTGTTTCAATTGTAGTAGCATTTACCAAAATTGATATCGGAGAAAAGTTCGCAAAAATGGGCGGACTCATTTTTATGTTTTTAATTGGTACTGTTGCAATTGCCGCTATGGTCGGCGTCATTTATGCAATGCTGTTTGGTTTAGATGCCTCTTCAATCGATTTAGGTCAAGCAGAGCAAGCTCGTGGTTCAGAAATCACAAGCCAAGCTAAAGAAATGACTGCTACGACATTACCTGCTCAAATATTAGAATTATTACCTGCAAACCCATTTTTAGATTTCACAGGGGCGCGTGCAACTTCTACAATTGCAGTAGTCATTTTTGCCGCATTTATCGGCTTTGCCTTTTTACGCGTTTTACGTAAAGAACCTGAAAAAGGAAGTCTACTCAAACGAGGTATTGATGCCGTTTATGCCCTTGTAATGGCCATCGTCACTTTCGTACTTCGTTTAACACCGTACGGCATTTTAGCGATAATGATTACAACCATTGCGACTAGTGATTTTTCAGCCATTTGGACGCTAGGTAAATTCGTTATTGCGTCCTATGCTGCATTGCTGACGATGTATATCATTCATATGCTTATTTTAGTCGTTTTAGGTATCAATCCTTTACAATATATGAAGAAAACGGCTGAAGTTATTTTGTTTGCTTTTACATCTCGTTCAAGCGCAGGCGCGTTGCCTTTAAACATTCAAACGCAAACACAACGTTTAGGTGTGCCACCTGCTATTGCGAATTTCTCTGGCTCATTCGGCTTATCTATTGGTCAAAATGGTTGTGCCGGCATCTACCCAGCCATGTTAGCAATGATGGCAGCGCCAGTGGCAGGTGTTGAAATCAATTGGCAATTCATTTTAACGTTAATTGTCGTCGTTGTGCTAAGTTCTTTTGGTGTAGCGGGTGTTGGCGGTGGTGCGACATTTGCTTCAATCCTTGTTTTATCAGCTTTGAACTTACCGGTAGGTCTCGCAGGGGTCTTAATCTCTGTCGAACCGTTAATCGACATGGGGCGTACAGCACTTAATGTGAATGACTCCATTTTAGCCGGAACAGGTACTGCTAAAATCACAAAACAATTAGATGAAGATACTTTTAAATCTAATCAATACGATGAACTAGCTTCTGACCATGTCTAATTGATTCAAAAATAGAAACTGATACTCTGGGTATAAGAAAGCCTCAAAATTCGAGAAAATGAATTTTGAGGCTTTTTTGTCACCTTGGAAGAGCTATCCCAATTATATATAGCTATTTGATATATATTTAGAGTATCTACTCAACGCTACATTTTTAAGTATACTTTTTCAAAAAATGAGTTTAAAATATCGTTCAATTCTTGCGGTGTATCATTCATAGGTTGGTGTTTCGTATTTTTTATAATAGCTTGACGT
The DNA here is from genome assembly GCF_020883535.1 of Staphylococcus ratti. Classification (NCBI taxonomy): domain Bacteria; kingdom Bacillati; phylum Bacillota; class Bacilli; order Caryophanales; family Staphylococcaceae; genus Staphylococcus; species Staphylococcus ratti. The sequence continues at coordinate 2,269,669 of NZ_CP086654.1, forward strand.
GCATTGGGGTTAATTTCTTCTAAATAAGTATAGATACTGTTTAATTCTTTAGGAAAATCTTCTGATCCTCTTACCAATAACATAGGTGGATTATTTTTATATTGCTTAATTGCCCTCACATCTTTATATGCGCTCAAACCAAGATTTAAAAATACCGAGCGGTGCGATTCAAGGAGCGCTTTTTTAATATAGCACTGGGTTCTAAAGTTATCCGAACACATTTTAGGGTTAAGTTGACTTACAAGTTTCCACGGTATTAGTCGATAAATTATTTTTGAATACTTGATTTGTTTTTTCTCCTTATCAGACATGATTCTATGTTGTCCCCAACTACCTATGAGTACGAGCGCATTCACCTTATCTGGATAACGATAAACAAATTCTTGAAGCGGATTTCCGCCCCATGAATGACCTACCAAAGTCGCTTTTTCCATATTAAAAAACGACATCATTCTGTGTACATCTTCTATAGCATCTTCATAAGTCGGTACACCTTGCTTCATAGAAGATTCACCTTGCCCTCTAACATTTACGAAATACAAATCAAAATTTTCGAAAGCATGGTACTGATTTTCCCACATTTGACTACATCCGCAGGCACCATGATAAAAAATGATATGCTGTTTTTTCGTTTTGTCTCTTCCCGGTCTATGGTAAACAATAAGGTCACATCCCGAAACCGGTATTTCATATCGTTTAAGCGCTTCACTTTGAATGGTAATATCTTTCCATTCTGAAGATAATATTGATTTCTCAAAAGCACGTTTACTTTTCATTTTATTTACAACTCCTATATTCATCTGATTAACAGAGTCTTTCATTTATACATAAATCAATTTTAATTTTATAGCATATTATTTGAAAAATCTAATCTTCACTAAGTAATTGGTTAAAATGCCAAAGAGCCAATTAAAAAAAGTATCGTTGCTGCTGAAGACGCGCCTTCTTTAATATAAAACGGCTTCAAAATTCAATCTTTCGAATTTTGAAGCCGTTTCGGGAAAATTAACATCCTATTTTTTATTAAATCCTGAAATTTGGAGCCATTCTAACATTTCTACACGCTGTTTACTGTTCATAAATTGAGAAGTTTGTTCTGACCACGTTTCAGTACGTTCTCCATTTGTACGTGCTTTATAATAGTTAGACACGGTTTCATCGTAAGTTTCAATTTGCGCTTCTAACTGTTGTTCATCATGCGAATAGCCATCAATGTGAAATACATGGTCTAACGGTAAACGCGGTTTCGGTGTACCTGCTTCATCCTCTGCAGGCTCTCCAATCGCCATACCAAATAAAGGAAAAGTATATTCTGGCAGCTCTAAAATTTCACGTACACGCATGACATCATTACGTAATGAACCTAAATAAACAATGCCATAACCCATGTCCTCCGCCGTTAGCGCAATATTTTGTGCCATCAACGAAGCATCTACTGTGCCAACTAATAACCCTTCTGCCGATTCAAAGCTGCTTTCTAAATTAACATCTTGTTTGTTACTAGCCATTTGATGACGGTGATAGTCGATGACAAATACAAGCAAGTAACCATTTTCAAGAACGTAAGGTTGACCAGAGACTTCTTTCAAAGCTTCTTTCTTTTCAACGTCTTCCACGCCAATAACCGTTGTAGTTTGTAAATAACTGGACGTGGAAGCCATCTGACCTGCTTCAATTAATTTTTTGACAACTTCTCGATGAATCGCGTTTGGTTTAAATTTTCTCACAGAATGATGTTTTTTCGCTAAATCGTATACATAATCTGACATAAATGCCACCCCTTATTGCCTTTTTCTACATTTTATCAAAATCTTTTACACCACGCATAAAAGCCGTTTGGTTAGAAATATTGGGCAATAGCTACTCACATTTCATTAGGAAACTCAGTTAGGAAGCTGCCATTAAAACTCACCTAATTGAGAAAATTTATACGTAATTGATATTGAGATTTTGAAAAACATTGTAATAATCTGTGTATGCTTTCTCATTTTACAAGCTAATTTAAACATTCTTTAAATTGTATTTAAACTAAAAATGAGCATTATCGTTTGACGTGCTCTATAATTCGTGTATAATAAGACTCAAGATTAGAATTATTATTAATAAGGAATCATGCTAAAGAAATGCACGTATTCTAATCAATAATAATTATTATCATATTTCTAGGAGGAATTTCATTATGTCTTTAATCGGTAAACAAATTGAAGAATTTTCAGCACAAGCTTACAATGCAAAAACTGATGAATTCGTAGGAGTAACACACGAAGACTTAAAAGGTAACTGGAGCGTAGTTGTTTTCTACCCAGCTGACTTCTCATTCGTATGTCCAACAGAATTACAAGACGTTCAAAACCAATACGCGAAATTACAAGAACTTGGTGTTAATGTATATTCTGTATCAACAGATACTCATTTCGTACACAAAGCTTGGCACGATCATTCAGATGCGATTAGCACATTACAATATGTAATGATTGGTGACCCATCACAAGCAATCACACGTAACTTTGACGTATTAGATGAAACTACAGGTCTTGCACAACGTGGTACATTCATCGTTGACCCAGACGGTGTCGTACAAGCTGCTGAAATCAATGCTGACGGTATTGGCCGTGACGCAAGTACATTAGTACACAAAATCAAAGCTGCTCAATACGTACGTCAAAACCCAGGTGAAGTTTGTCCTGCAAAATGGGAAGAAGGTAACGATACACTTACACCAGGTTTAGACTTAGTAGGTAAAATCTAAGGAACTAGTTAGAAATTAACTGCGCGTCTGTCATCTTTTGATGATTTTACGCGCAGTATGAAAATTTAATTCCGAAAATTTTGTTAACTCATTCTAAACTGATAAATAAATTTGTTTTAGGCATACAATTAAGCGTTTGATTCCTTTTTCTCTACTCTTTTTATAAAGGTTGTCAAACGCCTCATTATTGCCTGGGCGGGACAGCAATCTTTTTATGAATGAGATTGTTGTCCCGCTCTTAACCCATTCATAAATTTTAGGAGGCCAATTGTATATGTTAAATCAAGAGTTAAAACAACAACTTACGCAACTACTTGATTTGATGGAAGGTGACGTCGTGTTCAAACTAAGTGCTGGCACTGATGAACACTCTGAGAAGTTAAGCAACTTAGTTCAAGAAATCTCTGAAATGTCACCTCGCATTACAGTTGAAAATGCAAACTTAAAGCGCACACCGAGCTTTAGTGTTAATCGTCCAAATGAAGATACTGGCATTACTTTCGCTGGTATTCCACTTGGTCACGAGTTCAACTCTTTTGTCCTTGCACTATTACAAGTCAGTGGACGTGCGCCGAAAGAATCACAATCTGTAATTGATCAAATCAAATCTATCGATAGACCACTTCATTTTGAAACATTCGTTAGTCTTACATGTCAAAAATGTCCGGATGTTGTACAAGCATTAAACTTAATGTCTGTATTAAATCCTAACATTACACACACAATGATTGACGGTGCTGTATTCAAAAAAGAAGCTGAAGACATTATGGCTGTACCAGCTATTTTCTTAAATGGCGAAACGTTTGGTAACGGACGTATGACTGTCTCAGATATCTTAAATGAATTGGGCGAAGGTCCTGACGCATCTGAATTTGAAGGTAAAGAAACATTTGATGTTCTTGTTGTTGGTGGAGGACCAGCAAGCGCAAGTGCTGCAATTTATTCAGCACGTAAAGGTTTAAAAACTGGTATCGTCGCAGACCGTATTGGCGGTCAAGTAAACGATACTGCTGACATCGAAAACTTAATCGGTGTTAAGAAAACAACTGGACCTGAACTTTCAACAAACTTAGAACAACACATCACTGATTATAAAGTAGACGTCATGAAAGGTGTCCGTGCAGATCAAATCACAAAAACGGATGAAGGAACAGAAGTTACTTTAGATAATGGGGCAACATTAAAAACAAAATCATTAATTATCGCAACTGGTGCACGTTGGCGTCAATTAGGCGTTCCTGGTGAAAGTGAATTTGCGAATAAAGGGGTCGCATATTGTCCTCACTGTGATGGTCCGCTATTTGAAGGTAAAGACGTCGCTGTTGTCGGCGGTGGTAACTCTGGTGTCGAAGCTGCTATCGACCTTGCAGGTATCTGTAAACACGTCACGCTCTTCGAATTTGGTGAAGCAATGCGTGCAGATTCTGTACTACAAGAACGCCTACAGTCCCTACCGAATACTACTGTAATTACGAATGCCGCAACATCAGAAATTACAGGTACAGATCGTGTAAATGGTATTACGTACACTGACCGTACGACAAATGAATCTAAACACGTGGAACTTGATGGTGTGTTTGTTCAAATCGGTCTTTCTCCTAATACAGAATGGGTCGGCGATGCTGTTCAACGTAACCGTATGGGTGAAATTGAAGTCGACCGACTCAACCAAACGAACGTTCCTGGTATTTTTGCAGCAGGTGACTGTACAGATCAACGTTATAAACAAATCATCATTTCTATGGGATCAGGTGCAAGCGCAGCATTATCTGCATTTGACTACCTTATTCGTCATTAATATTACTAAAAAGACTTACGCAAGTTCAGCGTAAGTCTTTTTAAGTTTGAAATGATGTTTCCCTATAAAAGCGCTGATTTCTATCCCTTGAAATGTTCCCCTATATAGAATTCTACGGTTTTATCCTTTGTTATTTTTTACGTCATTTGACCTGAAACGTCCGAGTTATTATAATATAAAATTATATTATATCTTTAGAAATGTAGAGGATTACGAGCAATGACAACGAAATCTATCACTCAAATTAGTGCAATTGCAGCATTATTAACGATTTTTGCATTATTCAAAATCCCAGCTATCTTACCAGGACTAGAATTTCAGCTGTCCGCACCTGTGTCCATCCTAATTTTAGCTTTTTTCGGTATTAAACGTTATTTTATTGGCGGACTCATTTCAAGTGCTATTTTATTTGTTATGGGCGTTTTTAATCCCCTTAACCTCTTTATTTCTATTATGTTTAGAGTGGTGGCTATCACTATCGTCTACTTTTGTGGTGTTTCTGTAAGAAGCTTAAGTATCGCGAGTTGTGCTGGCACATTGAGCTCTCGTCTTATATTAGCTGGTATTTTACACTTACCGCCTATCTTACTCGTAGCTCATGCTTTACCTGGCATATTATTTACACTTATTGTCGTCGTCATCTTATATCCTGCGTTAAGCAAACGACCTGTCGTTCAAAACTTTTGTAAATAAAAACGTCAATGTCACTTCTAACTGTGTAAGTTCACAGCAGTAGTGGACATTGACGTTTTTTCTTATAAGAAGGACATTAACCAATGATAAATTTGCTTAAAGAAGTTCACAATCGCATCCCAAATGCGTTGTAGGAAATTACGTGATTCTTCTGTATTTAACTTTTTAAGTTCATCTAACTTATCACTCGCATGCTTCTGAATGTCTTTTTTAAGAGCGTTGGCTTGTTTTTGATATGCCTTTGGATCTTGATTAATGACGTCTGATTGCGCCACTTTCATCATTATGTTTTGAATCATCGCAATCTCATTGTCACTTAAAATCTGGTTCAAATTATTTTCATTTATTGTTTGATTTACAATATTATTTACGGTTGTATGATTAATTTGTTGTTGATTTTGTTTAGCTTCTGCAATTTGCGACTTCATTTCTGCAATCGCTTGATTTAACGCCTCATCCGAGTATCCTTCTTTCTCAGCATTCGTTTCGCTAATTTGTGCCAAATCGTTCATTTCTTGATGTGCATTTTGAATGTCTTTTTGGTTGAGCGTATGGCCTTGAGCTTCATAAGCTTTATAAATACCTGTCAATGCACCCTCTCCAGACACTTGGTCAATCGCGGCAATTTTGATCGTCGCATCTTGAATACCTGCTGTAATCGCCGCATTAATGTATTGCGCACGTGTAATACGCGTAATATTTTCAGGCGTTTCAATATCTACATCCACTCCGCGTCCAAATCTCTTCGGTTGAATGTACGCACTTGAATGAATAAAATCATATTCCGTTCCTGTATAGCGGATGACATCGCTATGATCGACTTTATACGTCGTCACATTTTGTCCTACCCCAAGAATCTCCTTCGTTTCTTCAAGTTGACTTCGATTTAAATCTGCACCTTGAATAAAGATATTTTCCTTAGGTTTATGATCATTGGCAGCGTCTGCATTTTGAATTGCGCCTGTTGTTAATAATGTTACCGCAAGACCGCTAATTAATAATTTCTTATACATGTCTTCACTTCCTTTTACCGTTAACATTATTTTAACACGGCTACAAGGCGGGGTTATCCTTCCCTAGACGTAACTATAAAAAAACAAGGCGTCCTTCTTGATGCGTACCCCTTCTTAACATATATACATTATGGAAGTACATTGGAATGATAGGAAATACTTTCGAATTCAGTAACTTGACCAAAAGAAACTCGTTTCAAAAACCCTCAAAAAGCAACTTTTTCCAAGTCAGATCAACTCAATTTTTAAGTTTTTTCTCAATATCAATAAATTTTCTCAGTATAAATACGTAGTTTACTTCTTTTTTGTTTACAGAAATTGCAATCTTTTGAATTTATTTTTATTTATGATATGTTATGAAATGATAAGATGTTAATTCTAGGAGGAATAAAGTTGAAAAGAAAATCAAAAATTTTTATATTGTTTTTTTCTAGCGCTGTAATTTTAACATCAATAGCTTCTCCCTTAACATCTTCATCCTCTCATGCTAGTGCTGCTACACAAAGTAACAGCGTAGAAATTCAGAAAAATGATTTCATAAAAAGTAATGCATATTCTAAAAAACAAAACCCAAATGGTAGTATTACTTATAGCATTTCTGATTATGACTATGCTCAATCTTTAAAAGCAAATGGACAAACAGAAGTAGCAAATAAGATTACGCAACAATTACAAGAAAGAAAAATACATAAAGGTGTTAATAAAGTTACTATTGATAATAATGGAAATTATACAATTAAAGTAAGTAAAACAGTTGCCCAAGCAGTTGCTGCTACTGGAGCAGGCGCTGTAGGGGGTGCAATAACTATATTAATAAATGCAATACCTGGATTAGGTCAACTTGGATCAACAGTTACTGCAGGAGCTACTGTAGGTCTGGTTAGCTTTTTAGCTACATCAGGTGTAAAAGGTGGAGTTTATATAAAAGGAAAAGGCGCTTCAGTAACTGGAATAGGTTGGCAATAAATAAAGAGGTGATATTTTGAATCCCATTTTAATAAGTATATTTGTAGTATTTGTAGGAGTGTTAATAGGATCTTTCTTGACGTTTAAATTAGTAGAATCTAAAAATATCGATAATATTATAATAAAAGTTATTATAGGAATGATTTTAAATGCTGTAATTGTTCTTTTATTATTCTTAATAGCAAATCTAATTATACAAACCTAAAGAAAAGGCTAGAATACTGTTTTAACAGTATTCCAGCCTTTTCTACTTAAGATCCATTTATTCAAAACAGGCACTCTTTTTAAGCTGTATCAATATAATAGCTTTATTCCAATTGCTTTATTGACGTTGAGCCTCTGAACCCTTAACAAACCCAAAACTTGTCGAATGGTCGGTTTAATAGCTCACGCTATACCGACATTCGTCTACAAGTTTAGTTAAGGGTTCCTCTCAACATCAATAAATTTTCTCGGTATAAATGCGTGTTCTAACTTTTGTTATAACGTTTAGTATTCCAACCAATTAAAATATTACAAACAAAACCTATTAATCCACAAAATAAGGCTCGTAAAAATGTTGTCTGCCCAGTATAAAAACAACTAAAAACATCAAAATCCCAACCACTAAACTTATTATCCACTGATTCATTTTCATGACTTAAATCACTCCTTTTTTAACAAACTTTATCACAATAGTTATCGCTTTACAGGTCTGTTTTGGTTCTGTTGCAAAGTTGAATTTATAGTACAATTTTAACAAAAAGGAGTCTTCTGTATGAACTATTTCAGATATAAACAATTTAACAAGGATGTTATCACTGTAGCCTTTGGCTACTATCTAAGATATGCATTGAGTTATCGTGATATATCTGAAATATTAAGGGAACGTGGCGTAAACGTTCATCATTCAACGGTCTACCGCTGGGTTCAAGAATATGCCCCAATTTTATATCAAATTTGGAAGAAAAAGCATAAAAAAGCTTATTACAAATGGCGTATTGATGAGACGTACATCAAAATAAAAGGAAAATGGAGCTATTTATATCGTGCCATTGATACAGAGGGACATACATTAGATATTTGGTTGCGTAAGCAACGAGATAATCATTCAGCATATGCGTTTATCAAACGTCTCATTAAACAATTTGGTAAACCTCAAAAGATAGTTACAGATTAGGCACCTTCAACGAAGGTAGCAATGGCTAAAGTAATTAAAGTTTTTAAACTTAAACCTGACTGTCATTGTACATCGAAATATCTGAATAACCCCATTGAGCAAGATCACTGTCATATTAAAGTAAGAAAGACAAGATATCAAAGTATCAATACGGCAAAAAATACTTTAAAAGGTATTGAATGTATTTACGCTCTATATAAAAAGAACCGCAGATCTCTTAAGATCTACGGATTTCCCCATGCCACGAAATTAGCATCATGCTAGCAAGTTAAGCGAACATTGACATGATATATTAGTGGTTAGCTATATTTTTTACTTTGCAACAGAACCCTATTACTTAAATATAAAATAAGTATTTTCTTATAAAAAATGTTAGTGTAAAATGAATTTATAAGGATAAAATGAAGGAGAAAGAAAATGGCATATACAATTATAATGATTACATCCATATTTTGTTTATTATCGGCATTCACACCATTAGTATTTTATATATATAAAAGAAAAAGAGGTAAATAAATGAAAAATTTAGATGAATACAATCATCCTTGACATGATATATTACGGTTAGCTATATTTTTTACTTTGCAACAGAACCAAAAATTTTGTTATAATATGCATTTAAACACCTCCTCAAACATTCTACATGATTTATAGTGAAATTTTAACCAAAACAAAAAAGTTTATACTTTTGAGGATTAAATTTATTATTGGAAAGTAAAGTCAGTAATACAACTGAACCTCCTTCTAAAATACTAAACTGTCACTACGAACGCTATCCATCTATTGTATCTAGATCATCTTTTAAAAATATTTTCTTTTCTATTCATTTCAGTAACTTGACCAACGGCCCACTTGAAAAAATAAATATAATGCAACGCGTCTCTTTGGCTAAAAATTGGGATAATTTACGCAGTCGTATCATCACGAATCTTTTTGTCATTAATACAAAAAAAAATTAAGCAACTTTATGCTGCTTAATCTTTTTAGTTTTGCGCTCTAATCCCATTTAACAGAGCACTGTTTTCTCATTATATGGATTTTACCGGTTGCGCAACTTCATGATTGTAGTCAATTTCATAACCCATATCTTTAATCATGTCGTAATCCAATTGGTTTGGTTGGCCTCCAGTAATAAGGTAATCTCCAACGAAAATGGAATTAGCCACCATTAAAGCCGTAGACTGCAATGAACGTAAATTGACTTCGCGGCCACCTGCAATACGGATTTCTTTTGTAGGGTTAATCAATCTGAACAGTGCTAAAATGCGTAAGCAACGCATCGGTGTAAGTTGATCCATCCCACCAAATTTAGTCCCTTTAATAGGGTGTAAAAAGTTTACCGGTATACTATCAGCGTCAATCTCTCTTAACGCAAAAGCCATATCAACGATATCTTGATTAGATTCACCCATACCACAAATCACACCCGAACATGGTGAAATATTGTTTGCTTTCATCGTTTCGATGGTGTCTACACGATCTTGGTATGTATGCGTCGTTACGACTTCTTCGTGGTAGTTTTCACTCGTATTTAAGTTGTGATTATAACGATCTACACCTGCTGCTTTAAGTTGTGCTGCTTGCTTTTCATTAGTAAGCCCTAAGCACGCACATATTTTGAGTTGTGGATGCTCTGCCTTAATACGTTCAACAGATGCCGTAATGTGATTCACTTCTTTGTCACTAGGCCCTCTACCGCTCATCACGATACAATATGTACCGATTTCATTTTCTGCCGCAACTTTTGCCCCTTCCGTAATTTGGTTCTCTGGAATTAAAGCATAGCGTTGTTTTTCTTTCATTTCACGCGATTGACCACAATAGCCGCAATCTTCCGGACAAATACCACTTTTAGCATTTAATATCATATTCAATTTCACTTTATGACCATAATAATGTTTTCTAAGTTGATACGCTTCATGAACGATTTCCATCGTATCTACAGTTTCGTCAATAAATAAGTCATATGCTTCTTTTTGAGTTAAGGGTGTACCTTGTAAAATGCGCCTTGCTAAATTCATGTAAAAACCTCCTAATCTATAGGACAGTATAGCACAATTGTAAACATAATTATAAATAAGTTTACATTACAAGGCAGATTAAAACGCTAAAGTTTTAATATACGTTATGCTTTAATTAACAGCTAATCATCTTCATCATCACTATCGTCGTCGTCCCAATTATCATCATCTGCGTGTGTATAAGGCGTTTGTAATGTATTTTGTGGTGGAGCAAGCGCATTTGATGGTTCCACAACCGATGGTGTATTTGAAGGCGTTGTTGTAGCAGTTTGACCTTGTCCACCATTTTCTATAGCCGCTTCTCTAGTAAACCAAGACACGGAAGTCACTTTTCCTGTTACACGATTAATCATCACATTGGCACCTTCTAGCGCATTCACATGTTGTGTTACAGCATAGTACTCTGTTTGCTTCGATTGGTGACGTTTCATCGCCACAAATGTTCCACCAACATGTTTTTTCGCAATAGCTTTAGCTTCACTTTCACCAATTTTAACTCCGCTAACTTTTCGCTTTTCTTTGTCCTTTTGCTCTTTCGTCTTTGGTTTGTGTATCGATTTTGTCTTCGTCATTTGTTTCACAGATTCATTTTTTCGGTCGATAATAATACGATACTCTGAATACTCACTGATAAAGTGTACATCAAATTCCGTCTCATTCTTGCGTAATTGAATATTTTTCACTTTACCGTCGTAACGCTTTTCTACTAACTGTTTGGCTTTCTCCTCACTCATGAGCGTTTGATTCGCATTTACATAAATTACAACTCCTAAAAAAAGCGTTAATAGTAAACTGATGACAATGAGTACTATCTTAATGAATGGTTTCATTTGGACCTCCTTTTGGAATAATTAAAGTAAATGTCGTTCCTTTATTAACTTGGCTTTCTACTTTTATTTTTATGTTGAGTTGTGTTGTGATTTCCCGGGCAATAGACAGTCCTAATCCCGAACCTCCTGTTTTTCGCGAACGTGCTTTATCCACACGATAAAAACGGGTGAAGATATGTGGAATCTCTTCTTCTGGGATACCGATGCCATCGTCGGTTATCGAAAGAAATACATGTGTGTGCGTTTCAGTCAACGTCATATCAATCCGTGTTTTTCCGTACTTATGCGCATTATCCATAAAAATATGTAACAATTGTTTGAAAGAGGGTACATCTAACCATATCTCCCCTTGTTGCATATGGTTATGTACGTTTAATGTTTGAGGGTATACTTTCGACATTCTTTCAACCATTTCATATACAATACAAGCTACATTAACATATTCTAGATGCCGCTCCGTCTTACTCTCCGTCAGTTGTGCGAAGTAAAGCAGTTGCTCTGTTAAATATTTCATTTTTTGAGCCTCATCATGTATCGCATGAATACTTTCATCTAACGTTTTTTCATCTTTTTTCCCAAAACGCTTCAACATTTGACTATAGGAACTAATTACTGTGATAGGTGTTTTTAATTCATGTGAAGCATTCATTATAAAAGCTTGTTGCTTTTCATCGTGCGCTCTTAGTTTGTACATCATGTCATTAAAAGCTCTAGATAATACTTTAAGCTCATAAGAATCATTCTTTTGTATTTCAACTGGTTGATAGGCTTTCGTATCTTTTGTCTCTTTAATCCGTTGAATTAAATTCAAAATGGGTTCCGTAATTACACGTGCAATGATATTGTTAATATAAAAAATGAGCAGTAAAACAAAAAGCGTTGACCCCATTAAAATCCATTTCAGTATTTGAAAAGATTCATATTTAAAATCGACATTTTCAAACAACTGTAAATTCGTCACTTCTCCATCCTTCCAAACGATTGGAAGTGAAACCATCGCAAAATAATGCCCCTTATATTCAATTGTCTTCTTATATTGATTAGGTTGATAATCTTGCTCCATATTGTTATACGATACATCTGTCGCAAATTTTACAATTGCAATATCATCTTGGTTAACGACACTAATGTAACCATCTGACAAAATATAACCATGATTCATAATTTCAGCATTCGTTTGATTTTCAGAAGCTTTGATTTCTTCCATGATATTGATACTACGATTTTCTAATTGATTTAATTCTGACTCTAGAGCATAATGCTTAAACAAAAAATAAACAAGCATATTCACACATATCACAATAACGACGGTCATCAATGTAATATACAACTGTATTCGTGTTCCTAATCGCATAACATCAATCCTTTATCATGTAGCCATAACCACGTACACTCGAAATTAATGAAGGTTTGCTTTTATCCAATTTTTTACGCAGATGTCTTATGTACACATCGACCACGTTTGTATCTCCTTGATAATCATACTCCCACACTTTAGAAATAATTTGTTCTCGTTCTAATGCTTGGTTTTTATTCTTTAATAAGTAAACAAGAAGTTCATATTCTTTCGGCGTCAAATTAATCAATGTGCCATCTCGGTAAACCTCTCGTGTATTGGTATCTACACGAATGTTTCGATATATTAACGGATGTGCTACAGGTACCACTTGAGGTTGTATCGCTTTTAAATGCACACGTATGCGCGCAAGCAACTCTTCAATTTCAAACGGTTTTGTCACGTAATCATTTGCGCCTGAATCTAAACCGCTCACTTTATCTGTAACCGCATCTCTAGCTGTCAACATAATCACTTTAATTGCTTTATCTTTTATTCGAATACGACGTAAAACTTCTAAGCCATTCAGTTCAGGTAACATCACATCTAAAAGTATTAAATCAAAATCCTGTTCACCAAATTTTTGTAATGCCTCTTTTCCTGTATAAGCAATTGCCACATCATAGTCTGCAAATTCCAACTCTAATTGCAATACACGTGCAATTTTTTCATCATCTTCAACAATTAAAATACGTTCCATTTCATCCCCCTACCTTAAATGTAAACCTGTAAACTGCCAATAAATAAAATAAAAAGTAACCATAATACCCACATAAACTGGCATCAACCAAATGCTTAATTGTGCGAGTTGTTTTGTCGTAAACGGTCGCTCTTTCAATTCATAAAAGATAAGTAACGCCTTTGAACTTACAGGTAACGTCACACAATAATTTATTCCAATTAATGCTATAAAGACTACTGCAACATCATTAAGGTTGAATAGCTGGCTTAACAATAAAAACACTGGTATGAGCACAACTGCTCTAGTCGTGTGACTTGTGATTAATAGGTGAGAAAGCACACTTATAACACTAATGAGAAAGATTAAAACCCCTTCATTCGTCGTAGGGATATCATGTAAGACTTCTATCATATGCTTTTGAAAGTAAGCAATGACTTTATATTTTACGAGCAATTTACCTAAAACCGTCGCACTCGCAACAAAAAAGATTAAACTCCACGACACTTTTTTAAGTGCACTACTCCATCCTATTAAATTAAACTGTGGTAATAACATCACAAAACTCATCGCAATCGTAATAAAAGCGATATCAAAGCCATGCAATGATTCTGTAAGCCATAACAAAATAGTTACCCCAATAAGGATTAAAGCCGTTTTTTCTTTTTGAGTAAAAGGTTGTTTAGACCTTCGCATCAATTGGTTATTTTCATATGTTGTCAAACTTAATGAATCTTCTGGTTTAATACGCCAATACATTATAGTAACTGTGATGACACTGACAATTAGCGCGAAAGGTAACCCCCATAGTAAAAAATCCATGTATGTTATATGTGAATCTGTTTGGCTTTCTAAAATACCAATTCCGATGAGATGGCTCCCTGCTCCAATCAACGTAGCATTTGTTAACATTAATATCATAATCGGAATAAGCAATCCTAAAAATGATGTGTATTTCGAAAACTGTATTTTTAGTGCTTTAAAAATAGGGATAAATGCTGCTGCACGACTGGATGTAGAAGGAATAGTGAAAGTCATGAATAGTACAGTAATAATAATGAATATTACTGCACGAAACATTGAATCGCAGTGTTTTGCCATCCATCCTACGAGTCGATCAAGTAAGCCACTCGTTTCAATGACGGCACTAATAATGAAAGCACCTATCATTAGCCACACAATATGTTGATTAAACGCATTAAAAAGCATGTCTTCCGGGATCCCTAAAAGTACAGCAATGACAAGACAGAGCATACCTGCCAGTCCGGCAGGTATTTTCGAAAATACAAATAAACCAAGCGCAAGTATAAAACACATAAGACTTACTTTACCGAGGTAGCTCAATTCCATCCCAATAAATATATATAAAGACACTGTGACAAAACTTAACCATGCCACAAGTTGTGTTAAAGAAAGATTAACTCGCATCATTTATGTCTACTTTCTTTTCGTCATACGCTTCGGCTTCTAAATCATTTTGCATTGTTTGAACGACCGACATACCAATTGAAATATAACGTATGGCACTTTCTGCACTGCCTTCTAACCACTTTTCAGCATCCTCAATCGCATTCTCAAGCGAAGATGGACATGGAATAATACTAGAAAATGCATCAATACCGCTTTGATAATTAATTTTTGCGTTCTTTCCAATTGTTCCCGCAAATGCGATCACAGGTTTATCATATAGTTTCGCAATTCGCGCAACTTCTGAAGGAATTTTGCCATTTGGTGTTTGATCGTCAATACATCCTTCCGCCGTAATAACAATGTCACTTTGTGCAATAGCCTCATTAACATCAATATAGTCCATAATAATATCAAAACGTGGGTGTAACGTAGCTTGTGCAAAAGCAATCAGTCCCGCGCCAAGCCCACCAGATGCACCTGATCCCTCTACCATACGTAAATCTTTGCCTGTTTGGCGTTCTATCAACATCGCTAAATGTTCTAAATTACGTGATAAATCTTCTACCTCTTTGGGACTTGCTCCTTTTTGTGGTCCAAAAATACGTGCTACACCTCTATCTCCACATAATAGATTCGTCCAATTTACAGCAACATCTATTTGTGTACGAAACAATCGTGAGTCAACACCCGACAAATCCATTTCTGTAATTTTATGAATGTCAGCTCCTCCTTGAATGTGAATAAGCTGACCATTTTGATCAAAAAGCTTTACTCCGATGGCTTGTGCCATACCAATGCCACCATCAGAAGTTCCAGAATCCCCACACCCTATTAAAATACGATCTACACCGTAATCTAATGCTTTTATCATCGTCTCACCCACTCCATATGTTGTAGTATAAAGTGGATTACGTAGATCCATAGGCACATGTCTAAGCCCTGCAATCGCAGCCATTTCAATTACAGCTATCGTTCGCCCTTTTTCTTTGAAAATTCCAAAAAATGAATGTATTGTTTCCCCTACAGGACCCGTTACACGTGTTTCTATTTTATAACCTTTTTTAACTTTGATCATTGTTTCAACAAAGCCTTCTCCCCCGTCAACCATTGGGATTACTTGAATGTCATGTTTCGGTTCTACATTACGAATCCCTTTTTCAATAGCGTAACCTACTTCTTCTGCACTCAAACTTTCTTTGAAACCTGATGGAATAATTGTATATTTCATCCTTTATCACTCCTCTTATCAAAACACACCCGAAAAATTGTATAGGGTTACTTTAATAAGCAGAGATTGAAATTAACTTAAGGGAAAATTAAAAAACGATTAAAAAAGAGCAGTTCGATACCTTTTTAATACAGTACTATACCTCCTACAACTCCTAAAAGCACAATCGCCCAAGATGACACTTTACAATAAGCTAACAGTACGAACAATATGGACGCAAAAACAAAATCAATAGACGTATGTACCGATGATGTCAAAATTGGGTCATAAAATGCCGCTATCAAAATACCGACAACACCTGCGCTTACCCCTTTTAAAACTTTACGCATATTTTGATTGTTTTGGACGCGTTCCCAAAATGGCAAAACACCTATGAGTAGCAAAAAGGCGGGTAAAAATATCGCTAGCGTTGCCACTATACCTCCTAGCCATCCTAACATCACGGTACCTATATAAGCAGCGAATGTGAATAGCGGTCCAGGCACAGCTTGTGCAAGTGCATAACCTGTAATAAAGTCATCCGCTGTAATCATCTCTGTGCTAACAAATGCTTCATTTAATAAAGGCAACACAACGTGTCCCCCGCCAAATACAAGTGCTCCTGAACGGTAAAATTGATTAACCATTGCGAGCCAAGGCGATTGTGTCAGTCCACTTAAAATCGGCAATACAATTAAAAGCATAAAAAAGAGTGTGAGCGACCATACACCTATAAATTTGCGAATACGAAATAAGCGCACTTTAGTTGTTTCAACTTGAACCTCTTTAAATAAAAACAACCCTACAAGACCTACTAAAGCGAGTACTGCCACTTGAGCTAGTGGATGTCCAACAAGTACTGTCACTGTAAGAGTGAATAATGCTAGTAATTTTGTTTTGACATCTGGCAGTAATTTTTGCGCCATCCCTAAAATGGCATTAAAAACAATCGCTACCGCAACTATTTTCAGACCATTTATCCAACGCATCTCCATACTCGTAGTATGTAAAACTGCAGCACATAACATTAAAATTAAGACAGACGGCAGTGTAAATCCAACAAAAGATATGACGCCTCCTAATAAACCTGCCTTTGCCACACCTACTCCGAAACCTACTTGACTACTCGCAGGTCCAGGCAAAAACTGACATAATGCGACAAGTTGCGTATATTGTGAGTCACTGAGCCATTGTCGGCGTTTCACATATTCATCATAAAAATAACCTAAATGTGCGGTAGGACCTCCAAAAGAGGTACATCCTAACCTAAAAGCGATCCAAAATAAATGTAAGTATCCCTTCACCGTGCTCCCCCTATTTCATTCAGTGATTGTTCAACCATCCCCTTCACCATAAATCGGCATTTTTCGAGTATAGTGTAAACGTCTCTCTATCATCGCACTAACATACTTCCCGATTGATATCGAAAAATGATGGCAATTTTCGATATAAAAATATCATAGATGTGAACGTTTTGCGACTTTTTTTGAATAGTGATATGTTATAGTAAATTAAATAATATTAAGTAGCTTTAGTGCTTAACTATTGAAAATGAGGTGTAAGGATGGAAACGTTTGAGGATTTTTTAGATACAATTGAAAAAGCGGAACACCGTGAAAAATTTAAAAATGTCATTGAGCAATTACTTGCAGACTACCCAGAACTTACTTTAGAAATTAAATGGAATCAACCTATGCTATTGTTGAAAGAAAACGGCACATTTATACTAGGTTTCAGCAAAGCGAAGCCCCATTTTGCGATCGCTCCTGAAAAATATACACGTGACTATTTTGAAAAGGAGATCGAAAAAGCAGGTTACCAAACGACAACAATGTTTATGAAAATCAAATGGACAGACGAAGTCAACTTTGATTTAATCCATAAAATGATCGATAAAAACATCGCAGACAAAAAAGATTCAACAAAATTTTGGCGAGAAAAATAGGGAGCGAGACAGAAATCTATTTGATTTCGTCGTCTCGCCCCCACAAGGCTGACTAGGATTGAAACGCGCCTTAAGCGAAGTTTCAATTCAGACAGCTACTGTGGCTTTTTATATTCAACGCTCTATCTATGATGCGAGACAGAAATCTATTTGATTTCGTCGTCTCGCCCCCACAAGGCTGTCTAGGATTGAAGGAAGCTTGCAAAGCGCATCTTCAATTCAGACAGCTACTGTGCTCTTTATATTCAACGCTCTACCTATGATGCGAGACAGAAATCTATTTGATTTCGTTGTCTCACCAAAAAACAAATTTTTTAAACACAAAAAAGTCCCGTCAACCTTATAGGTGCGGGACTTAATCAATTACTTTATTTTACACTTCGTCTTTAACGAATGGTAATAACGCCATATGACGTGCACGTTTAATTGCAGTCGTTAATTGACGTTGATATTTAGCTGAAGTTCCAGTCACACGACGTGGTAAAATTTTACCGCGTTCTGAGATGAAACGTTTTAATAATTCAGTGTCTTTGTAGTCGATGTGTGTAATACCGTTTGCTGTGAAGTAACAAACTTTTTTACGACGACGACCACCTCTTCTTGGTCCACCTGCCATGATTTGTGCCTCCCTTACTTAAACATTTTTATAATACGTTCATTAATTTAAAATGGTAAATCATCATCACTAATATCGATTGGACCATTCGCATTCGCAAATGGGTTATCGTTATTTTGTGTGTGATTGTTGTTATTTTGATATGATGAATTTTGGCCTTGTTGTTGTCCACCAAATCCTTGACTATAACTTTGGAAGTCATTGCTTGGATTGTTGGCATGACGTTGGTTTTGTGATTTCGGTTCAAGGAATTGAACACTGTCACACACTACCTCTGTGACGAACACACGTCGGCCTTCTTGGTTTTCGTAACTGCGTGATTGTAAGCGACCATCAACGCCAGCCAGACTTCCTTTGAACAAGAAATTGCTCACGTTTTCTGCTTGCTTTCTAAAAACAACACAGTTAATAAAGTCTGCTTCACGTTCCCCTTGGCTGTTTGTAAACGTGCGATTAATCGCTAATGTGAACGTCGCTACGCTTACGCCTGAGGGTGTCGTTCTGTATTCTGGATCTTTAGTTAATCGACCTACTAATACAACTCTATTAAGCATATTCACGCCTCATTTCTATTCTATTACTTGTCTTCGTCTTCACGAACAACAATGTAACGAATGATATCATCATTGATTTTTGCTAAACGTTGGAATTCGTCAGTAGCTACATTGTTTTCAGATTGGATACGTACGATGTAGTAGTAACCATCTTTGAAGTCTTCGATTTCGTAAGCTAAGCGGCGTTTACCCCAGTCCTTAGTTTCTAATACCTCAGAGCCTTCAGAAGCTAAAATTCCGTTGAAACGTTCAACAACTGCTTTTCTTGCATCCTCTTCAATGTTTGGACGCACGATGTACATTACTTCATATTTTCTCATTGTATATTTACACCTCCTTGTGGTCTATGCGGCTTAACGAATCATTTCGTTAAGCAAGGAATAATTTTCATTACTCACATTCCAGTATTTTACCACAGTCCATTACTTTTTACAATTGAAAATTGAGAGAATATAAATGGTGCATGAAATGCGCTCTCACGTGTTAGACAGCAATGCTATTTATGCATTGTCATTCAACTTGAAACGATCTATTTATACAAAAACATCCATCTCGCATAGTAATCATGCAAAATGGATGTTGTGTTTTAGACGTTAAATCTGAAATGAACAACGTCGCCATCTTTCATAATATATTCTTTACCTTCTAAGCGCATTTTACCAGCTTCTTTAGCACCTTGTTCACCATTATAAGTTACGTAATCTTCATAACTTGTTACTTCGGCACGAATAAAACCGCGCTCAAAGTCTGTATGAATGATACCCGCACATTGTGGCGCTGTCATGCCTTCTTTAAAAGTCCAAGCTCGTACTTCTTGAACGCCAGCAGTGAAATACGTCGCTAATCCTAATAATTCATAAGCTTTACGAATTAAAATGTGTAGACCTGGTTCTTCAATACCTAAATCTTCTAAGAACATCGCTTTGTCTTCTTCATCTAACGTAGCGATTTCTTCTTCTATTTTTGCGCTAATGACAATGACTTCAGAACCTTCTTGATCCGCATATTCACGAATCGTTTTGACTTTTTCATTATCTGTATCATTAATTTCGTCTTCGCCGACATTCGCAATATATAACATTTTTTTAGCAGTTAATAATTGTGCTTGATTTACGTACTTTTGATCTTCTTCATTAAATTCGATGCTACGTACAGGTTGACCATTTTCAAGCACTTCTTTAATTTGAGTTAAAATACGTACTTCATTTAAGGCATTTTTATCTTTTTGTTTTGCTAATTTTTCTAAACGAGGTAAGCGTTTTTCAACAGATTCTAAATCTGCTAATACCAATTCCATATTAATCACTTCAATGTCATCAATTGGATTCACGCGTCCTGCGACATGCGTAACATTTTCATCATCAAATGCACGAACAACCTGACAAATCGCGTCTACTTCGCGGATATGAGATAAGAATTTATTTCCAAGTCCTTCACCTTTAGAAGCACCTTTTACAATCCCAGCAATATCTGTAAATTCAAATGTAGTCGGAAGTGTTTTTTTAGGGTTTACAATACGTTCTAATTCCGTTAAACGTGTGTCTGGCACTTCTACAATGCCGACATTCGGATCAATTGTTGCAAATGGATAGTTTGCTGCAAGTGCTCCTGCTTTTGTAATTGCGTTAAAAAGTGTGGACTTACCTACGTTTGGCAAGCCGACAATCCCAGCTGTTAAAGCCATAATTCATTACTCCTTCTCTTCTTGACTCGCTTTTTCGAGTATTTTTTTTAACTTTTTATTAAACGTTTGACGTGGCAACATAATACTCCGTTGACAGGTTGTACACTTAATTCTAATGTCCGCGCCCATACGAATGATTTTAAACCGATTGGCACCACATGCATGTTGTTTCTTCATTTCTACTATATCATTTATTTCATAATTTGAAGACATCGATCTACTCCTCACCCTATTTTCTTATTTTCAAATTACATGCTATTTTTTCGGTTGCGACATGTTTTTGTACATTTGAGCTAAATTGGGCACAGGTGTTTCTATATTTTCTGCTTGTAAAAAGCCTCTAATTTCACGACGTAAAATACGCGCGCCCATGAAATTTTGTCCTGGTGACGTTTCTGCTGAAATACGCAATGTGACTTGATAACTTTCAAGCGCATCTACACCGAGCACTTGTGGCACCTCGACGAAAATATCATATTTTTTTGGAATGGATTTTAAAAATACTGCTAATTTTTGCTCAACAAGTTCAATATTTTCATTCGTTGCGATAGGAATATCCACTAAAGCTACGCCGTTCGTCACAGAAAAGTTAGTGACTTCGCTCATCGTCCCATTCGGTATTGTAGATAATTCACCTGTAATCGACATAATGCGTGTTGAACGTAAGCCAATAGATTTAACCGTACCTTCTGCAATTGGAGAGCTATTGTTTTTTATGCTCACATAATCTCCTACATCAAACTGATTTTCAAAAATAATAAAGAATCCTGTAATAATGTCTTTAACGAGTGTTTGAGCACCAAAACCAATGGCCAATCCGACAACACCAGCCCCCGCTAAAATACTTTCGACGCTAATACCAAATTTGCTTAAGATTGTTGTACCTGTAATAAACCAAACGATATAGCCTGCAACATTTTGTACAAGCGTAATTAACGTTTTTGAACGTTTAGCACGCGGTGTTTTTTTAGATTTGCTATTCACTTTAAAAAATTGAGCAATGACTTTATTTAAAATTCGCGTCACAATAAATGCAGCAAGTACATAGATGAAAACAACAATTAGTTTTGTTAAGAGGTTCGAATACGTTTCCGGTTCGAACAACGGTTGAATCATATTTCTTAGTATACTCTCAAGTTGTTTCATTTTAAGTTTCTTTCCTCCAAAATAATATTATTTTTCTTTTCTCAATAGTTGTATGAGCCGACGATAATCTTGTTCAGAATAAAATTCAAGTGTGATTTTGCCTGTTGCGCCTGTTGTAGAAACATCAACTTTTGTTCCATATTGTGTCGCAAGTTGCTGTTCATGTTGCTTAATACGTGCAGGCTTTCTTTTTTTAGAAGAATTAAGACGCTCGGACGTCTTATTTTTCAATTGAGGTTGTTGTTCGGCAATTTTAGCTTCTAAAGTACGCACACTCCACGCTTCGTCTAGCACTTTTTGGGCATACTGCTCCATCAACGTTGCATTTTTTAATGCCAATAACGTTCGCCCATGGCCTCCAGAAAGTTGCCCTTTTTGAATCAAGCTTCTGATTTTAACAGGCAATTGTAATAAGCGCAACATATTCGCAATATAGGGACGTGATTTCCCTAAACGTTCGGCAACTTGTTGTTGTGTTAAAGATAAAGCATCCATAAGTTGATGATAACTTTCCGCTTCTTCCAATGGATTCAAATCTTCCCGTTGTAGGTTTTCAATAATTGCCAATTCACGCATATGTGCGTCATCCATCTCTTTAATTATGGCTGGTATCGTTTTTAGCCCTACATATTGAGAAGCACGATAACGGCGTTCCCCAGCTACAATATAATACCCTTGGACAGAAGAAGTCACAACAATTGGCTGTAAAACGCCATGTTGGGCTATAGATTGGGCTAATTCTTCTAATTTTTCTTGATTAAAATGCTTCCGTGGTTGATATGGATTAGGGCGTATGTCAGAAAGATTCAATTGTACGATATTTTCCAAATGACGATCGTGTAAATCTGCCATCCACATCCCTCTTTTCAAAAATTTTTACGTTTTTTATTTTAATGGTTGATGCCTTGATATACAAGACTTTCACAACTAACATATAGACATCAAATAGTAAGTTTAATCATAATTTTCAGAAAAATGTGTTGACATCCTTTTTTAAGACATGCTAAAGTATGACTATCAAATTACAACAACATATTTTGAAACACGATAAAAAGGAAAGTAGAACTTACACTGCTTTTACAGAGAGTCTTCATTAGCTGAGAGAAGATATTGAAAGAAAGTTTGAAAATGGCCTTGGAGTGTTGGTGCCGATATGAGGTATCACCGGGTTCGCCCGTTATAGCGATACAGTATTAACATGTTGTTTAATGGCGTACTGGAATGCTTTCCTATTTCTCAGTACCTTTTTGAGCAATCATGGCGTACTGGAAGAGGCTACTTTAGCGATAAAGTAGCAAATTAAGGTGGTACCACGAACGAAGCTTTCGTCCTTTATTTCCGAATCAAAATTCGGGTGTAAAGGATGAAAGCTTTTTTTATTGGCCCGTGACACATCGCTATTTTACTTGAAGCGTTTGTGTTCTTCACTACTCTGTACGCATTACACTTTTACCTATTCAACTCATATAGGAGGGATTATTCATGAAAGATACAGAACTTGCACAAATCGCACTTACTGAAGATACGACTGGCGCAGTCGCAAATCCGATTTATTTATCTACCGCTTATCAACATCAAGGTCTCGGTCAATCCACTGGTTTTGATTATTCCCGAACGAAAAACCCGACGCGCGATACTTTTGAAACGGCTTTTGCCAAACTCGAAGGCGGTAAAGCTTCTTTTGCGACAGCCAGTGGCATGGCAAGTATTCAACTCATTTGTAGTTTGTTTAAACCGAATGATGAAATATTAGTTTCATATGATTTATATGGTGGCACATTTAGACTTTTTCAATTTTATAAAGAACAATATGGCGTTCATTTCAAATATGTTAACTTTGATAACTTCACAGAAGTAAATCAAGCCATCACAGACCATACAAAAGCACTATTTATCGAGCCGATTTCAAATCCGCTTATGATAGAAATTGACCTTGAACCTTATTACGTACTAGCTCGAAAACATGGACTCCTAACGATTGTTGATAACACGTTTTTAACGCCTTATTTATCAACACCTTTAAAAGAGGGTGCAGACATCGTCTTACATTCTGCAACAAAATACATTGGCGGTCACAACGACGTGTTAGCTGGTGTCGTTACAGTAAAAGATCCGGATTTAGTTAATCAGTTGTCCTTACTTCATAATATGATAGGCGCAACTTTATCACCATTCGACAGCTATTTACTGCAACGCGGATTGAAAACGTTACATCTGCGCATTGCGCGGTCACAAGAAAATGCCCAACGTCTTGCAGCACGATGTAAAAATTTAGATGGTATTCAAGAAGTGTTATATAGCGGCCGTACTGGAATGTTAAGTTTACGTTTAGAATCGCATTACAGCGTTGCGTTACTTTTAGAACACATTGAAGTCTCTCGCTTTGCAGAAAGCTTAGGTGGAACAGAAACTTTTATTACATTTCCTTATACGCAAACACATGTCGATATGCCGGACGCAGAAAAAGATGCACGTGGGATAGATCAACATTTAATACGTTTATCCATCGGCATCGAAGCTTACGAAGATATTGAGGCAGACCTCATTCAGGCTCTAGAACATTCAAGAGAAGGAGTGAGTTTATGAGTCATCACAAAGCAACACAATTAATTCATGATAACAATCGCGGTAAAACGTACCAAAGCGCAAATTTGCCCCTCTATTATTCATCTACTTACCATCAACATGAACTTGGGGGTCAACCTGAATACGACTATGCAAGAAGTGGGAACCCTAACCGACAATTATTAGAAACAAAACTGGCAGAACTTGAAAACGGAAAATATGGATTTGCGTTTAATTCTGGTATTAGTGCCATTACAAGTGTACTTCTCACCTTAAAAGCAGGTGATCACGTCATTCTACCAGATGATGTGTATGGTGGAACTTTTAGATTAACAGAAGAAATATTGACAAAATTTGATATTCACTTCACTACCGTAAACGCTGAAAATCCAGAAAATTTCGAAAACGCGATTACACCACAAACAAAATTGTTATATGTAGAAACACCTTCAAACCCTTTATTTAAAATTACAGATATCCGAGCAGTTGCTGATATCGCCAAACGGCATCACTTACTGCTTGCTGTCGATAACACGTTTATGACGCCTATCGCACAAAATCCATTAGATTTAGGGGCAGACATTGTCATTCATAGCGCAACCAAGTTTTTAGGAGGGCATAGTGACGTCATAGCGGGCGCTGTAGTCACAAACGATGACGCTTTTGCTAAAGCCATTTATTTAATTCAAAACGGGACAGGTACAGGATTATCAGTATACGACTGTTGGACGTTAACACAACATCTCAAAACATTAGATGTACGTTTTAAACAATCCACCGCTAATGCGCAACAATTAATACACTACTTAGAACAACATCCTGCCATCGGCAAAATATATTACCCGGGCAATAGCACTGTTCATCTTAAACAAGCCCAACATGGTGGTGCTGTATTTGGTTTTAAACTTAAAAACGAAGCGTTAGCACAGACATTTGTTGATGCACTCGAAATTCCGCTTGTATCCGTTAGCTTAGGTGGTGTAGAAACCATTTTGTCTCACCCTTATTCCATGTCACACGCAGCAATTCCACAACCTATACGAGAAGCACGTGGCATCACTTTTGGCTTATTCAGACTCAGTGTAGGGTTAGAAAATCCAGAAACATTAATTGCAGACTTAGATCATGCATTAAAGGAGGTATACGATGAGTCGATTATTAAACACTCTGAAGCACAACGTTCTAGTGGCTGACGGCGCAATCGGAACGATTCTCTACTCAGAAGGACTCGATACTTGTCCGGAAGCCTATAACTTAACGCATCCCGAAAAAGTCGAACAGATTCATCGTTCCTATATTCAAGCGGGTGCAGATATTATACAAACTAATACTTATGGCGCAAATTTCGAAAAATTAAAAGCATTCGGCTTAGAACATAAAGTTAAAGCCATTCATGAAGCTGCCGTGTCTATTGCTCAACGTGCAGCAGGAGAAGATACATTTATTCTTGGCACAGTCGGAGGGTTTAGAGGCGTTAAACAGGGGGACTTATCACTTTCTGCCATTCAATATCATACAGAAATACAAGTGGATACGTTAATTCAAGGGGGTGTGGATGGCCTATTATTTGAAACGTATTACGACTTAGAAGAACTTCTTACCGTCATTCGAACGACACGTCAAAAATATGACGTCCCTATTATTGCTCAATTGACCGCTTCTAATACCAATTATCTCATCGATGGTACCGTCATTAACGAAGCATTAGAACAAGTCATTCAAGCAGGCGCAAATGTTGTAGGCCTGAATTGTCACCATGGCCCTCATCATATGAAAAATACATTCAGTCATATCGAACTGCCAGAACACGCTTATCTTTCGTGCTACCCCAATGCCAGTTTACTCGATATTGAAAACGACACTTTCAAATATAGCAACAATGCGAGTTATTTTGGAAAAGTCGCTGAACAACTTATACATGAAGGTGTTCGACTTATCGGCGGTTGTTGCGGGACTACACCTGAACATATTCAGCACATCAAATCATCTGTTAAAAATCTGAAGCCTGTTTCACACAAAAAGGTCATTCCTATTCATAAAAAACACGCAAGTACAGAACACCATGATTTGAAATTGAGTTTAAAAGAACGCGTACAACGTCAGCCTACAATTATTGTCGAACTGGATACACCGAAACATCTAGACACGCAACGCTTTTTTAAAAATATCGAAGCACTCGATAAAGCAAATGTTGACGCGGTCACATTGGCGGACAATTCATTAGCCACTGTTCGTATTTCCAATGTTGCGGCAGCAAGCCTGATCAAACAAAACTATTCTATCGAGCCGCTCGTGCATATTACGTGTCGTGACCGAAACTTAATCGGTTTACAATCCCATCTTCTCGGGTTATCGCTATTAGGCATTAATGAAATACTCGCCATTACGGGAGACCCTTCGAAAGTTGGTCACCTGCCAGGTGCGACAAATGTTTACGACGTGAATTCAAAAGGATTAACCGAACTTGCACTTCGCTTTAATGAAGGGATTAACACAGATGGAGATGCGCTGAAGAAAAGAACGAACTTCAACATCGCTGGTGGCTTTGATCCACACGTTAGAAATATTGATGCTGCTGTACGCAAACTCGAAACAAAAATTGAAAGTGGTATGCATTATTTCATTACTCAACCTGTATTCACCAAAGAAAAAATCATCGAAATTTATCAAGCAACACAACATCTCAATGTCCCTATTTTTATTGGCGTCATGCCTATTACAAGCTACAACAATGCCCTTTTCTTACACAATGAGGTGCCTGGTATTAAAATGACCGATGACATTTTAGACCGTTTTAAAGCTGTAGCAAACGACAAAGAAGCGACTTATGATTTATCCATTGCTATATGTAAATCTTTAATTGATACCATTCATGAATATTTTAATGGACTTTATCTCATTACCCCTTTCGAACGTGTCGACTATTCTTTAGAACTTGCTGCTTATTCAAAATCAATTACATCAACCAAACAGGAGGCTATATTATGACAATTAAAACAACAAACTTAGGATTCCCAAGACTAGGACGTAAACGTGAATGGAAGAAAGCAATCGAAAGCTATTGGAATAATAAAATTTCAAAAACTGAATTAGACGAAGCCTTACAAAAATTACATCGTGAGAACTTAATCCTTCAAAAAAACCATCACTTAGACAGTGTCCCTGTTGGTGATTTCTCACTCTACGATCACATTCTAGATACGTCATTGTTATTCAATATTATCCCTGAGCGCTTTCAAGGGCGTGACGTTGATGATGATTTACTTTTTGATATCGCACGCGGTAATAAAGAACATGTCGCAAGTGCTTTAATTAAATGGTTCAATACGAACTACCACTACATCGTGCCAGAGTGGGATAACGTCACACCTAAATTAGGTCGAAACATCATTTTAGAACGTTTTAATTACGCTAAATCTTTAAATATCAATGCACACCCTGTACTTGTAGGCCCAATCACTTTTGTGAAGTTATCAAAAGGCGGTAATCGATCTTTCGAGGAAAAAGTACGTACACTGTTGCCACTTTATATTGAAGCCTTAACGTCATTAATCAAAGCGGGCGCAACATTGATTCAAATAGATGAACCCGTCCTCGTTACAGATGAAGGAGAAGCATTAGAAGACATTACACGCGAAGCTTATGAAGCTTTTGCGGAAGCTGAAGTAGCTGACAAATTAATTATTCAAACGTATTTTGAACGTGCAAATGTCAAATTTTTAAGCAGCCTACCAGTTAAAGGGCTCGGATTAGACTTTGTTCATGATAACGGTTACAACTTAGAACAAATTAAAAACGGAGACTTTGATAAATCTAAAACTTTATTCGCAGGTATTATTGACGGCCGTAACGTTTGGGCAGCAGACGTAAAAGCGAAAAAAGGCCTTATCGAAACGTTAACAGATTACACTGACGATTTATATATTAACCCGTCATCTTCATTGCTACACGTTCCAGTTTCATTAGATGATGAAACGTCATTAGACGACACTGTTCGTGACGGCTTGAGTTTTGCAACAGAAAAATTAGAAGAATTAGATGCATTGAAACGTGCAATTAACGATAACAATACTGAAAAATTAGACGTATTGCAGGCACAATATGAACGATTCCAAAACCAAGATTTCAAAAACTTAACTTACGACTTCGATAGCGTCAGATCTGAGCGTAAATCGGCGTTTGCAACACGTAAAGTGCTACAACAAGAACGTCTCCATTTACCAGATTTACCAACAACAACTATCGGCTCTTTCCCACAATCGCCAGAAGTTCGTAAAAAGCGTGCCGACTGGAAAAACGACCGCATCTCTGACGAGGCTTATGAAACATTCTTAAAAGAAGAAATCAAACGTTGGATTGAAATTCAAGAAGACATCGGCTTAGACGTATTCGTACATGGAGAATTTGAACGTAACGACATGGTAGAATTCTTTGGCGAAAAGCTCCAAGGTTTCTTAGTGACAAAATTAGGTTGGGTTCAGTCATACGGTTCACGTGCTGTTAAACCTCCTATCATTTATGGAGATGTCAAATGGACGACACCATTAACTGTCGATGAAACAGTTTACGCGCAAAGCTTAACAGACAAGCCGGTGAAGGGTATGCTTACAGGCCCTGTTACGATTTTAAACTGGTCATTTGAACGCGTTGATTTACCACGTGCAGAAGTACAAGATCAAATCGCACTTGCGATTAATGAAGAAGTATTAGCTCTTGAAAAAGCAGGGATTAAAGTGATTCAAGTTGATGAGCCTGCACTGCGCGAAGGCTTACCGCTTCGTAAAGCCTACCATGAAGACTATTTACAAAAAGCCGTTCATAGCTTTAAGCTTGCGACTTCTTCAGTGGAAGATCATACGCAAATCCACACGCATATGTGCTATTCTCAGTTTGGTCAAATCATTCATGCTATTCATGATTTAGATGCCGATGTTATTTCAATCGAAACATCCCGTAGTCATGGTGATTTAATCAAAGACTTTGAAGATATTCATTATGATTTAGGTATTGGTTTAGGCGTGTATGACATCCATAGTCCACGTATTCCAACAGAAGATGAAATTACAACTGCTATTAACCGTGGTTTACAACAAATCGACCGTTCACTCTTCTGGGTTAACCCAGACTGTGGCCTTAAAACACGTAAAGAAGATGAAGTAAAAGCTGCATTAACGGTACTTGTAAATAGTGCTAAGAAGCTGCGCCAAAATTCATCAAACCCTGTCGCTTAAAAGCATTCAGAGAGGATGATACCAATGACCTATCCATTATGGGACCAATTACAAACATTGAAATCTCATACATGGGTTGATCTCACGCACACCTTCAATGCACATTCTCCTCACTTTAGTGCATTTGAAGGTGCACATGTTGAGACCCCTTTCAATGTGAAACAAGATGGATTTTTCGTGCAAGAATGGCGTTTTGTGACTCAATACGGCACCCATATAGATGCGCCGATTCATTTTGTCGACAATACACGTTATTTACATGAATTAAATTTAAAAGAACTCGTTTTACCTCTTATTGTTCTTAATTTTTCTGAAGCCGTCGAAAAAGATCCGGACTTTATTCTTACACGCCACCATATTGAAAAGTGGGAAGCCCTTAACGGTCCTATTGAACCAGACACTTTCGTCGCTTTTCGAAGTGATTGGTCTAAACGTTGGCCAAATGTGGAAAAGTTTGAGAATAAAGATAGCGACGGCCAACAACATTTGCCAGGTTGGGGGCTCGATGCACTAAAATATCTGATTGAAGAACGTCATGTTAAAGCGATCGGCCATGAAACGTTTGATACAGATGCCTCTATTGATATTAGAAAGCATGGAGATATTATCGGAGAACGGTACATTTTAGGTCAAAACACTTATCAAATCGAGCTGTTAAACCATTTAGATCAACTTCCCGAACGGGGTGCCGTCATCTATCATATACCACCTAAACCTGATAAAGCACCCGGCTTTCCAGTAAGAAGTTTTGCGATTGTCCCTAATACTACCCTTTCTTAATATTTTAAATATCTATACTCACAAAAGAACGATGAAGGAATGTTATTGAATTTCTTCATCGTTCTTTGTATAGAATGAGAAAAATTAGAAAAATATCATAAATGATAAAGATGTCCTAATCTCTTTATTTTTATGTTAAAATATATACTAACAAATATATTGAAAACGCTTTAATTAAGGAGGTTCTTCTATGTTACGCACATCTTGGATAGTTTGGACAATTGCTAACATCTTTTGGTTTGTCTTATTTATAAGTGTTGCGCTCTTTTTATGGTTTAGAACCGTCGATGGTACAGGTGCCGTTCAAACACCTGAATTAAAACTCTTTGCCATTACCGTTTGGGCAGCCTTTTTTATCATACCTGTCGTGATACAAATCATTTGGTGTCTTATCAATATAGTAGTTTCCCAAAAAACAAAAAAACGAGCGAGTTAGGGAGCGGGACAGAAATCTATTTGATTTCGTCGTCCCGCCCCCACAAGGCTGACTAGGATTGAAAAGAGCTGCTAAGCGAAGTTTCAATCCAGACAGCTACTGTGGCTTTTTATATTCAACGCCCTATCTATAATGCGGGACAGAAATCTATTTGATTTCGTTGTCCCGCCACCATTTCAAAACATAGACTCGTTATTGACGTCACTATATGAAAGTTGAGATTGGCGCCTACGCATGGCTACGCTGGACACAGAATAGCAGGTGCCAATCTCTTCCTATTTTCTTAAATTAAAAAAGTAGGTGCATTTATGTTTCAATCTATATTACACGGCTTGCTACTCGCATTTGGGCTTATTCTCCCGTTAGGTGCACAAAATGTGTTTGTGTTTAACCAGGGTGCCAATCATAAAAAGTGGTCACACGTACTTCCGGTCGTTATTACAGCTGGCTTATGTGATACTTTGCTTATCTTACTCGCGGTATTAGGCGTTTCACTTATTTTAATCTCATTTCCAATCATACAAACTACACTTTACATCATTGGTCTCATCTTTTTAGGCTATATGTCTTGGTCTCTTTGGCGTGAAAAACCAGCATCAATAGAGGAACACACACCTATGTCAGCTAAAAAGCAAATTGGTTTTGCGCTGTCTGTTTCTTTGTTAAATCCACACGCCATTATGGATACTATTGGCGTTATCGGAACCAGTGCCGCATTATATACCGGTACTGAAAAAGTTTTATTTACGATTTCAGTCATTTTTGTCTCATGGCTATGGTTTATCATCTTGGCCATTCTTGGTAGAACTGTTGGTCGCATTGACCATTCAGGAAAAATAATTCTCATATTAAACAAAGTTTCTAGCGTCATCATACTTATCGTTGCCGCACTCATCTTGAAAAATCTTATTCAATTGCTTTCGTAAATCCTGTACATATCCATTCAAACAATCACCAACATTAAAACGCTAGGGCAAGCACCCTAGCGTTTTAACGCCTCCTAATATTTTCTTAAAAATTGTGCATCTTCTTCATGATAAGTAGCCATAACAAATTGATGGACCTCGTGAATGATGCGATTAATAACATCCGTAGAATGCGCTAATATACGTACGGTTAAACCATGAGTTGGCAATAGCGTCACACCAATACGACACGTTTCGCTAATATGTTTTTCAACAACTTCTCGCACCGCTTCAACACATTTTTGATTCACATGCGGACTAATATAAAAGCATGACCCTAAATGTGTGAAACCCTCCATATAGCCGATATGTGCGACTTCATTTTTCTGCGTATCTAAACGTAAGTTATCGTATACTACGAGTGTGTCTTCAACATATATTTCATTCAACAAATGTAAGTAATCATATTTGAACATGCGCCCTTCTTTATCGTAACCCGGTGTTAAAATATCAGTATAAAACATCGTCGCAGTGCGCGCGAGCTTGAATTGGTTAGATTGAAAGAACTTTGCATGAGTATACCCAATGATTGGATCGCCGATATACTCCATAAAACTGTCAGCGTCTAATGTAAACGTTTGGTATTGCTTGACGCAATCTTCCATCGTTTTAAATACAATGGTCGCCCCTTGATTCGTTAAAACCGCATGTGCTTGTTTTTCATAATGAATGTTCATACGGTAGCGGTCACCATCAACAAATCCACCACCTAAGTTAATCAAAAACATTGTTGGATGAGGGCTGGCATTTAAATACGACGGGCGTAACACTTTAAGTCCCCCTTGGAAATATGTTTTTCCATTTATCGTTCGCGTTCCATCATGTTTAAATGTGAGGTCAAGTTCCCCTGTCCAACCTGAAATGGCCATTATGCTAGTCCTTCAAGAAAAACATCTTTACGCATCCATTCGATGACATCATCTAGACCTTCATCAGTTTTTAAGTTCGTAAACGCAAAAGGACGCTGATTTCTAAATTTTTTCGTATCTTCAGCCATTTGTGCTAAAGAGGCACCTACATGAGGCGCAAGGTCTGTTTTGTTAATGACGAAGTAGTCCGATTTAATCATCCCTTGTCCCCCTTTACGTGGGATTTTTTCCCCTTGGGCAACGTCAATAATATAAATTGAGAAGTCAACCAGTTCTGGGCTAAATGTTGCAGCTAAGTTGTCGCCACCTGATTCGATGAAAAGAAGCTCAATATCATGATGACGTTCCATTAACTCATCAATTGCCGCAAAATTCATTGAAGCATCTTCACGTATAGCTGTGTGTGGACAGCCTCCCGTCTCAACACCAATGATGCGATCTTCAGGTAAAACACCTGTAGCAACTAAAATCTTTTCATCTTCTTTAGTATAAATATCGTTAGTAATGACACCGATACTTTTTTCCTTAGATAATCGTTTAACTACCTTCTCAATAAGCTGGGTTTTCCCTGCACCAACAGGCCCCCCAATACCAATTTTTATAGGTTTCATTATAATCCTCCTAAGAAATGAATATTCTCACATTCACATTTTCGTGTTCTAATTGGTTTAACTCTATGCCAGGCGCAGTTAATCCAAAATTCGCCTTATCTTGATTCATAATAGATGTACGTGTTTTTGTAATAAATGACATCATACGTGTGATAATTTGTTGGCCTTCTGTTTGGCCTAACGGAATTGCCCGTACTGCATTTTGAGTTAAACTTGATATATTTTGATATAAGTAATAATCAATGATTTGTTCGATTGAACTCTTAAGATAATGCCCAAGCAATGTAAACACTACAGCAGGATGTCCATTCAGTTGATAGTCGGACACCTCATTAAAATACCAATTTAACCACTCATTTTCATAAAGTGTATGCGCAAGATGTGCCATACGTTTTCCCATTTGTTTTGTCCCTACGCGTGTTTCTCTAGGAATGTTTTGGACGAATAACAATTGGTCTATACGTTTCATTGCTGAGATATCTTCATTTTCAATCGCTTCATACGTCATGCGCATAGCTAAGCCATCTGTATATGTAAGTTGTTCCGTTAAAAATACCTTTAACCACGCTTCAAATGACGACGCATCATGCACATCATTGCGTTGAATGTATGTTTCTAAACCAAACGAGTGACTAAAAGCACCCGTCGGAAATTGTGAATCACAAAATTGAAACAGCTTTAATTGCGCTTGATTAATCATGAGAATGGCCTATATGTTTAAAGGCTTTATTCACTTTTCGAGCTTCACGTTGATATGGAATGGCTAAATCTTTCAATAAATCTTCTACTAAGTAGTCATATTGCACAAGCATTTCCGTCTCTGTAAATTGAGCGGGTAAATGGCGATTCCCTAATTGATGCGCGATATCTCCCATTTCTTTAAGTGTTCGGGGTTGTATCGCGATAATATCTTCAGAATTAACATCGATAATAATCATATTTTTGTCATCACGATATAAAATATCACCATATTGTAAATCAATCGGTTGATTTAAACGAATACCGATTTCTGTCCCATGATCTGATGTGACGCGTTGTATGCGTTTAACAAGATCTGAATTTTCAAGATATACCTTTTCAATATGAATTTGTTTTTCTTCTTGAGTTAGATTTGCGATATTGCCTTGAATAGATTCTACTATCATGTGGTCATCTCCTTTTCTACTTGATTTATTTTACCACCTGAAGCGTAGATTGGATAATAAAAACACTTTTTAAATATAGTAATTTCATTTTCTTAATTATGAATTCAAAATAAAAAAACAAGATGTTACCAACCTATGAGATACCACCTTGTTTTCCAAAAGTTTTTACAACATATTAAATTGTGTGGATGAACTTAATTTTTTAATTTCACCGCATGATCTAACTGGAACGAAACACCTGTTGTATTTTTTCGATATTGATATATAAAATAGGCAAACCACAATACCGTACATCCTATCGCTATAATGTAGCTTACGTTCAAATCCATTCCAAAACCAATAGGTTGGCTTAAAATGTATGTGAAAAGATTCCATGTGATAAACAACGCTGGTATGAGTGAAACCCAATAGTTTTTCTTAGCAATAAGTAAGTACATCGTGCCGACCCATAATGCGACTGCAGCTGTTGTTTGATTCGCCCATGAGAAATAACGCCATAATACTGTAAAATCGACTTGAGTCAGTAAGAAACTGACAACAAACAATGGTACTGCCACGATAAAACGTTTGCTGATGGCTTTTTGTCCTAAATTGATATAATCTGCAATAATCATCCGTGCACTTCTAAATGAGGTATCACCACTTGTAATAGGCAGTATAATAACACCTAAAATAGCAACCGTTCCAAATACAGATCCTAATAGCAATGTAGATACTTTACTTACCACAAGTGCCGCTTCACCTTGTGCAAGCACGTTTTGTAATCCACCGTAACTTCCAAATAAACTCATCGCTGCCGCTGCCCAGATCATCGCAATAATCCCTTCTGCAATCATCATGCCATAAAAAATGACACGCGCATTCTTTTCTTTATTCGTTGTACGCGAAATGATAGGTGATTGTGTCGCATGAAAGCCAGATAATGCACCGCAAGTAATTGTAAAAAACAACAATGGAAATATTGGTGCTTGATCTGGATGCATATTTTGTAATGTTAATTCTGGAATAGGCGCGCCTGTTTGAATCAGTCTTATCCCAACACCTAAGGCACTAATGACAAGTAAGGCACCAAAAATAGGATAAATACGGCCGATAATTTTATCGATAGGCAATATCGTAGATAAAATATAATACACAAATATCACAAAAATAATAAAACCTAAGGCAATCCGCCCATCCATTAAATTATGTAAAAGCAAGGCCGGACTTGTCACAAATACTGTTCCTGTTAGCAATAAAAGTAACAACGTGAAAATATTTACGACGTGTTTCATAGCCTGTCCTAAAAATTTCCCGGCAAGTTGGGGTAAATGTGCCCCACGATTACGAATCGAAATCATCCCAGTTAAATAGTCATGCACAGCGCCTGCAAATATACACCCTACAACAATCCAAATAAATGCCACAGGTCCATACAAAGCGCCCATAATTGGACCAAAAATAGGACCCACACCAGCAATATTCAATAATTGAATTAAAGAATTAGATGATGTTTTCATCGGAACATAATCAACATTATCACGTTGATCATGTGCAGGCGTAGGTCGATTATATTTCGGCCCAAACATCTTATCGATATACTTCCCATAAGTAAAATAACCTACAATTAACAACACGATACAAACAATAAACGTTATCATGTTTGTCCCCCCTTATTAAATCCCCTTAAAAACAAACAACATTGAAAGCGCTTTCTAATATTGTACACTATTTTCTTACAATTCACAATATGGTCACATTTTTGTTTAAGCATACGTTGGACTTCTATTTGAAAGCTCCTATTAAGCGTGACATTTTTAAAAAAGGTATAAACATGGAGATTTTAGGTAAAAATACTCGTACAAGGGCGTATTTTTGATTCAAAAGTAAATCTATTCCTCAATTGCATCCGATTTTAAAAGATTTGGAACATCGTAAGTCAATCTCTAGGAAGCAACATCAAAAAATCTAGAAGTAAGT
The DNA here is from genome assembly GCF_020883535.1 of Staphylococcus ratti. NCBI lineage: Bacteria > Bacillati > Bacillota > Bacilli > Caryophanales > Staphylococcaceae > Staphylococcus > Staphylococcus ratti. The sequence goes on from NZ_CP086654.1 coordinate 2,306,036, forward strand.
TTTGTTCCAATTTCTTGAGCATTTAAGTTGTATTTTGTCGAATTTAGGTATAAAATTTATACTACAAAGATAAAAAGCACATCATTTAGGAGGCATTTGAAATGGTAAAATATGTTTTTGACCCCGTACACAGCACTTTAGATTTCTCAATCAAACACTTAATGGTATCAAAGGTTAAGGGAACTTTTGAAAAATACGATGTAGACGTTACAGGTGATTTCAATGACTTATCAACTGTAGAAGCAACAGTAACGATTGACGTTGATTCCATTGATACTGGTAACAAAGATCGTGACAACCACTTAAAATCAGCGGACTTCTTCAATTCTGAAGAAAACAAACAAATCGTTTTTAAAACGAAAAAAGTAACCGAAGATAGCGTTACTGGGGATTTAACAATTGCAGGACAAACACATGAAGAAACATTCGATTTTGAATTCAATGGTGTTAGTATCAATCCTATGTCAGGTGGTAAAGTAACTGGATTCTCAGTTTCAGGTAAAATCAACCGTGAAAAATACGGTGTTGACTTCAACCAAAAATTAGAAACTGGTGGCGTACTGATTGGTAAAGACGTTAAATTCGAAGCAGACGGAGAATTTGCAATCGAAGAATAATACACTTTGGTTTTAAAAATTTATGCAGATATTCATCATATATTGAAGTTTAATATTTAAGAGGCTAGCCGTGGTTAGCCTCTTTTTATAGCCTTTTGTAGCCCATATTAAGACGTAAGTGACACTTCATTCTTTTAAAACGCATTATTGATTCAAAATTAAAAAGCCGAGTGAGAGAAGGACTATCGCATTTAGAGCACCTTTTAAAGTTACCCAAACCATCGATTTGTCCTAGCCCACTCGGCTTATATAGATTACTGGTTAGCCAAATAGTTATCTGGATTTACCGCATATTGGTTGCCAATACCACCTGACATGCGTTGGAAGTGAAGATGAGGTCCTGTTGAATTACCCGTACTTCCTGATAAACCAATTTGTTGACCTTTTGTTACTGTATCGCCAGCTTTAACATTTAATTGATTCATATGCATATACCATTGATAATTGTTACTGTTCGCTTCTTGAATTGTAATTTGGTTACCTCCACCATAATTACTCCATCCACTTTGAATCACTTTACCATCAGTAAACGAATAAACAGGTGTATTTTCAGGCATCCCGTAGTCTACCCCGTAGTGTGCCCCACCTGTTGTATATTGCCCATAAGGCTGCCATTTCGGATACTTTTTAAGCCATCCCGCAGCTGCTTTGTTTGAGGTATCAGTAGTTGACACACTCCCTTTTTGAGACGTTTCTGTTGATGCAGATGCATTTCCTTGTGGCGCTGGTGCTTGACTATGCGTTGAACGTGATTGTGCTTGATGATGCCCCAATTGATCTGTTGTATTTACATTCCACTGACCTTGCACTGCTCTATATGAGTTAGATGCATCATTGGATGGTTGATGACTGTAATTACCTTGGTTTTGAATAAAAGCATCTGTTTGACTTGAAGTATCATCATTCTCATTATGTGATGTATCATACTGATTGTAGTAAACGTAGTGTGTATGGCCATTTTGATCAGTATAAAATGATTGATATAACCCATTCTCAAACATCGACACATTCCAATTCCCATCTAAAGTATGGTGATAGTTACCATGCGCATCTATTGTAACGTAATCATTAGTTTCCTGAGAAAATGTTGTTACATATCCTGATGACTGAACTTGTTCTGCTGCTTCAGCATCACTATGCATGATACCAAAAGTTGCAAACCCAACTGTAGCGATTGTTGCAGCTGCTATTTTTTTCATAAAAATAATCCTCCTAAATGTGATACATAAATAATAGCTAGAGGCATAGTAACATAAATATATCGCCCTTCAATGCTTGTAAATCATTTTCATTATTTCTGTAAATACACCGAAAAATTACGTCTTTTTCTCGCAATCTCATGACAAATAACATCATGTTTTGTAATATTGTTACGCATAAAATCAAATCGACTACTGTCTATTGTGAAAAATACTGTACTTTACAAAAGTTAAACCTTCTTTTACAATTATCTCGAATTCGAAATATAAAAGAAGGTGTAATCTTTGAATCGTATTGATACTTCATTAAAGGTATTTATCGGATTAAAACGGGCAAATGACAAGTTAGATAAAATCGTTCATAAAGATATCAAATCCTATGGACTGAATGTTACAGAATTTGCAGTACTTGAATTACTTTATAACCGCGGTGAACATACAATTCAACAAATTAAAAAACGCATTTTAATTGCAAGTAGTAGCACGACTTATGTTATATCAAACTTAGAGAAAAAAGGCTATATTAAGCGCAGATCAGATGCTAAAGACAAACGCGTCAGTTACGCATCACTCACAGATAAAGGACACTCCTTTATGGAAGATATCTTTCCTAAACATGCCGAGACAATTGCCTCTGTATTTTCTGATTTATCGGAAGAAGCATTACAAGATTTACAAAAAACTTTGAAACAAATCAGTATAACATCTGATTAAAGTAATGTATTAAAATTAAAAATATATATTTGAATTCAAAATAGGAGCTACTCAGATGTCTAAAAAACATTTTCTTATCTTTATTAGTATTGTATTTTTAATTTTAATCGCCATTGCTGGTGTCTATTTGAAAATGAAACATGATGAACATGAAGCACAAAAAGAAGCTTATTACAAACAACAACAAGAACGCATTACCCTTTATCTTAAATACAACACGAAAGAGCCCAATACTATTAAATCCGTTCACTTTACTGACTTACACAAAGGAGCAATGGGGAGTGTCGTTATTAAAGGTTATATTAACAATGACCCTAAAGCTACATTTTCAACACTCCAAACACCAGAAGATCATTTTCAATTTGAAGGAGATTTAACAACAAGCCCGCCTTTAAGTGATTCACTCAACCCTGCTCACAAATTAAAATCTCCTGATGAAATCAAAAAAGAGCTTGAACGAAAAAAGAAAGATCACTAAATTTAGTGGTCTTTTCTTATTCTATCAAAAGATATACCATTATTATAAAAAATATTTTAAAATTGGAGTAACAACATAATATTTAGTATATAATTTATTCATACATTCCATATCAAAACAGGAGTTTAAGATATGTCAAAAAAACACATTCTTATCCTTATTAGTATCATATTTTTAATTTTAATTGCCATTGGCGGTGTCCATTTCAAAATGAAACATGACGAACAAGAAAAAATTAAACAAGCCTACTACAAACAACAACAAGAACGTATCACGCTTTTTCTTAAATACAACACCAAGGAACCAAATACTATCAAATCTGTTCACTTCACTAAACTAGACAAAACCCCTATGGGAAGTGGCGTGGTTAAAGGCTATATCAACAATAACCCTAAAGCTACATTTACAGCACTCGGCAAGCCAGAAAAGCATTTTCAATTTGACGGAGATATCTCAGTTACAGACTCTGTAGGTAACCGATTAAAACCCGCTCATGAGTTGAAGTCCCCCGATGAAATCAAAAAAGAACTTAAACAAAAAAAGAAAAACCACTAATACGTTATATCTCAGAATAGGAGTTACTCGGATGTCTAAAAAACATATTCTCATCTTTATTGGTATTATATTTTTAATTTTAATCACCATTGGCGGCATCTATTTAAAAATGAAACATGATGAACAAGAAAAAATTAAACAAGACTACTACAAACAACAACAAGAACGCATAACCCTATATCTTAAACATAACACTAAAGAACCAAATACTATTAAATCCGTTCATTTTAAAAGTTTAAAAGAAGGACCAATGGGCGACGCTGTTATTGAAGGGTATATCAATGACAATGAAAAAGATACCTTTGTTGCTTACGGGGCTCCTGAAGACAAATTTCAATTTGACGGAGATATGATAAAGAGTGAAAAGTTAAGCGTATTACTAAAAAATGCTGAGAATCGAAAATCACCAGATGAAATAAAAAAAGAACTTAAACAAAGTAAGAAAGATCACTAAATTTAGTGGTCTTTTTCTTACCCTCTCAATAGATATACCAGTATTATAAAAAATATTTTAAAATTGAAGTAACAACATAATATTTAGTATATAATTTATTCATACATTCCATATCAAAACAGGAGTTTAAGATATGTCAAAAAAACACATTCTTATCCTTATTAGTATCATATTTTTAATTTTAATCACCATTGGCGGTGTCTATTTAAAAATGAAACATGATGAACAAGAAAAAATTAAACAAGCTTACTACAAAGAACAACAGGAACGCATTACGCTTTACCTTAAATACAACACGAAAGAACCCAACACCATTAAATCTGTTCACTTCACTAATCTAGAAGAAAGCCCGATGGGAAATATCTTTATTGAAGGCTATATTAACAATGACCCTAAAGCTACATTTTCAACACTTAATAGAGCAGAAGATCGTTTTCAATTTCAAGGAGGATTAACAATGAGCCAACCTATAGTTGAAAGAATAAAATCTGCTCATGAGTTAAAGTCACCTGATGAAATCAAAAAAGAACTTCAAAACAACAAAATGAAAAACCACTAATACATTACATCTCAGAACAGGAGTTACTCTGATGTCTAAAAAACATATTCTCATCTTTTTCAGCATTGTATTTGTAATTTTAATCACCATTGGCGGCATCTATTTTAAAATGAAATATGATGAACGTGAAGCACAAAAAGAAACTTATTATAAACAACAACAAGAACGTATCACACTTTTTCTTAAATACAACACCAAGGTACCAAATACTATCAAATCTGTTCACTTCACTAAACTAGACAAAACCCCTATGGGAAGTAGTGTTATTGAAGGTTATATCAACAATAATCCCAAAGCTACATTCACAGCACTCGGTAAACCAGAAAAGCATTTTCAATTTGACGGAGATATCTCCCTTAGCAATCCAGTAGATGAGCGTTTAAAACCTGCTCACGAGTTAAAATCCCCTGATGAAATCAAAAAAGAATTGAATAATAAAAAGAGTCGGAAGCATTGTACCTAATTCATAAAAAAGATGTGGAACAAAAATCTTATAGATTTCTGTTCCACATCATAAATATACATATTTTGAAAAGCACAGTAGCTATCAGCATTGAACCTGTGCTTTATAGCTTTTCTTAATCTAGACATCCTTGTAGGGTGGAACAACGAAGGCGAATAAATTCTGTCCCGCTCCCTATTTGCGATAAACACGAATGTTAATTTCATAGTAGTCTTCGTGCTCTTTTTCTTTTTGCTCATATTTAATTCCGTTGGCTTTGATTTCGAGTAGACCGTCCGCAATGATATCACGTGCTTCTGAAATGTCACGTACAAATTCAGGTGGACGTGCTGTCACTGTTTCTCCTTCTTCAGTCTCCTCTGAAACTGCGTTGTATGACTTTAGACGTTCCTCAGTCTGCTTAACGTTGAGTTGTTCTTTTAAAATTATATCGAGCATCTCTGCTTGACGTTGAGGCGCTTGGCCTACAAGCGCACGACCGTGTCGCTCAGTAATACGATGTTCACGTACGGCGTCTAAAACAATCGGTTCTAATTTAAGTAAACGTAACTTATTAGCAATAAAGCTTTGACTTTTACCCACACTCTTAGCAAGCTCCGATTGTGTAATACCTTCGAATGCCAATAATTTTTTATAGGCTTCCGCTTCTTCAACCGCAGATAAATTTTCTCGTTGTATATTTTCTATCAACGCAACAACCGCCGTCTCTTCATCACTTAATTGACGTACGATAACATCCGCTTCACTTTTTTGAATGTGTTGTAGCGCACGAAAACGACGTTCACCTGCGATAATTTCATACATATTTTCTTCAATAGGACGTACAACAATTGGTTGTAGTAAACCATGTGCTTGGATGGATTCTGCCAATTCTTCGATACGCGCTGGATCAAATGTTTGACGTGGTTGGTAACGATTCGGCACGATGCGTTCAATCTTAACAGATTCCACGCCTTGCGTAGTTTCATCTATTATTTCAAGCACTTCATCTTTATTTTTTAATCCAAATAGTTTAGAAAAAGGTTTTTTCATATTTCTTCTCTCCCTTAAACCATCCCCAATACCATATACCGATTTATCCTACTAGAGGTGACTTATTTGGTGTTCCAGGTTTTCTCGGGTACTTTTTAGGTGTCTGACTACGTTTTTCAATTTTAATAATTTGTCTTTCGCCCGCTTCTTCTGGCAATTCAAAAGTGTGGATTTCTCCAATTCGACCTCCAAAGATACCGATACCAAAGCGCGCTTCGTCTAATTCCTCTTGTCCTTTTGAAGATTTTAAAGCAATGAACAAACCGCGTGTTTTCACAAGTGGTAAACAAAGTTCACTTAACACTGCCAAACGTGCGACAGCTCTTGCTGTGACAATGTCAAAAGACCCACGGTAGTCTTCATTTTTACCAAAAGTTTCTGCACGATCATGTACAAAATGCACACCTTCAAGGCCTAATTCATTCGCCAATTGATTTAAAAATTGGATACGTTTGTTGAGAGAATCAACAATCGTCACATGAATATTCGGAAACACGATTTTAAGTGGGATACTTGGAAAACCTGCACCTGCCCCCACATCACACAAACTTATGTCTTGATTAAAATCATGATAAAAGCTTGGTGTGATTGAATCATAAAAATGTTTTAAATACACTTCATGTTCTTCTGTAATACTTGTAAGATTAATTTTATCATTCCATGTGACAAGCATATCATAATACGTTTCAAACTGTTGTTTTTGCGTTTCTGTCAACGTAATGCCATGTGTTTCAAGTTGTTCTGCTAACCATGTGACACTCATTTATTTCACCCTCTGAAGTTTGCCTTGTTCTAAATAAACAAGCAAAATTGAAATGTCTGCTGGATTCACCCCTGAAATACGTGAAGCCTGAGCAATATTTAATGGCTTAACTTCTGTCAGTTTTTCACGTGCTTCTGTAGCTAAGCTATCAATTTTACTATAATCCAAGTCTTCTGGAATTTTCTTTTGTTCCATACGTTTAACTTTATCTACTTGTTGTAAGGATTTTGTGATATAACCTTCATATTTCGTTTGAATTTCTACTTGTTCCTCAACATCTTCACCTAAATGTGATGTTTCTTCTAATATTTCTAAAATCGTTTTATAAGTCATCTCAGGACGACGCAATAATTCATTTGCTAAAATACCATCTTTTAAACGAGAACCGCCTTCACGTTCAATAATGTTTTGTACACGCTCTTGTGGTTTGATACGAATTTGAGATAAGCGTGTAATTTCATCACTGATACTTTGTCGTTTCTGTTTAAAGTTAGTGTAACGTTCTTCAGAAATAAGCCCTAATTCGTATCCTATATCTGTTAAACGTAAATCCGCATTATCATGACGTAAAAGTAAACGGTACTCTGCACGTGATGTCAACAAACGATAAGGTTCATTTGTGCCTTTAGTTACAAGGTCATCAATTAAAACGCCGATGTAAGCATCCGAACGTTGTAAAATTGTTTCTTCTTTTCCTAATACCCGGGCAGCAGCATTAATACCTGCCATCAAACCTTGACCAGCAGCTTCTTCATAACCTGATGTGCCATTAATTTGACCTGCTGTATACAAGTTTTTGATTTTTTTAGTTTCAAGCGTTGGCCATAATTGTGTAGGCACAATTGCGTCATATTCAATCGCATAGCCTGCACGCATCATATCTGCTTTTTCTAGACCTGGAATCGTCGCTAACATCTCACGTTGCACATGTTCTGGCAAACTTGTTGATAAACCTTGTACGTAAACTTCATTCGTATGACGGCCTTCTGGCTCTAAAAACAACTGATGACGTGGCTTGTCATTAAAACGAACAAACTTATCTTCTATAGACGGACAATAACGTGGCCCTGTCCCTTTAATCATTCCTGAATACATCGCTGATAAATGTAGATTATCATCAATCACTTGATGTGTGTCGCCATTCGTATATGTTAACCAACACGGTAGTTGGTCTAAAATGAATTCTGTCGTTTCATAACTGAATGCTCGCCCAACATCATCACCTGGTTGAATTTCAGTTTTGCTATAATCGATAGATCTCGCATTTACACGAGGCGGTGTGCCTGTTTTAAATCGAACAACATCAAACCCTAATCCACGAAGATGATCGGCTAAAGTAATGGAAGGCAACTGATGATTAGGACCACTTGAATATTTTAAATTACCTAAAATAATTTCGCCTCGCAAAAATGTACCTGTCGTTAAAATGACAGCTTCAGCTAAATATTCTGTTCCGATGTTCGTACGTACACCTTTCACTACGTCGTTTTCAATAATCAATTCGTCTACCATACCTTGCATTACGTCAAGATGGGGTTCGTCTTCTAATACTCGCTTCATTTCTTGTTGGTAAAGTACTTTATCCGCTTGTGCACGTAATGCACGAACGGCAGGTCCTTTTCCTGTATTTAACATACGCATTTGAATATGCGTTTTATCGATTGTTTTGGCCATTTGTCCACCAAGTGCGTCAATTTCACGCACGACAATTCCCTTAGCGGGTCCCCCTACTGATGGATTACAGGGCATAAATGCGATATTATCTAAATTAATCGTTAACATAAGTGTTTTTGCGCCACGACGGGCTGCCGCTAAACCTGCTTCAATACCTGAATGTCCTGCACCTACTACGATGACATCATAATTTTGTGCCATTACAAACCCTCCTTTTCTATTTTCCAAGGCAGAATTGACTAAAGAGTTGATCTATCAATGTTTCACTTGCCGATTCGCCAATAATCTCGCCTAAAATTTCCCATGTTCGTGTTAAATCTATTTGTACCATATCCATAGGTACACCCATTTCAGCTGCATCAATCGCATCTTGTATCGCACTTTGAGCTTGTTTCAATAATGAGATATGTCTTGAATTAGAAACGTATGTCATATCTTGATTTTGAACTTCTCCATCAAAGAATAAATCTCTAATTTGTAGTTCTAACGCATCAATACCTTGTTGTTTCAAAATAGAAGTCTCAATCACTGGCATGTCCCCTACCATTGCTTTTACTTCATCGATATCTAAACGTTGTTCTAAATCCATTTTGTTAATAATCACAATGGCATCTTCATCTTTAATCACTTCATATAATTTACGATCTTCTTCAGTTAAAGCTTCATTGTAATTCAATACAAATAAAATCAGGTCAGCTTGACTTAAAGCTTTTCGAGAACGTTCAACACCAATACGTTCAACGATATCTTCAGTTTCACGAATTCCCGCTGTATCTACTAAACGAAGCGGTACACCACGCACGTTCACATACTCTTCTAAAACATCTCGCGTAGTGCCTGCAATTTCAGTTACGATCGCTTTGTTATCCTGAATAAGACTGTTTAACATCGAAGATTTACCTACGTTCGGTTTACCAACAATAACCGTAGACAACCCTTCTCTCATAATTTTCCCTTGAACGCCTGTATCAAGTAACTTTTGTATGTCTGACTTAATTGCTGTTGCACGTTCTAGTAAAAATTCTGTTGTCGCATCTTCGACATCGTCATATTCTGGATAATCAATATTCACTTCAACTTGAGCCAAAATCTCTAGAATAGACTGGCGCTGTGCCTTAATCATGTCACTTAAACGGCCTTCTATTTGATTTTGAGCAACTTTAGACGCCCGGTCAGTCTTCGCTCTAATAAAATCCATCACAGCTTCTGCTTGTGATAAGTCAATTCGACCATTTAAAAAAGCACGTTTTGTATATTCGCCGGGTTCTGCCATACGTGCGCCATGTGTCATTGTGAGTTCAAGCACACGATTAATTGTAAGTATGCCCCCATGACAATTGATTTCGATTATATCCTCTCGTGTAAACGTTTTAGGTGCACGTAAAACCGAAACCATTACTTCTTCAACCGTTTCATTAGTGACTGGATCAACAATATGACCATAGTTAATTGTATGAGAAGCCACATCTTTTAATTTATACTTTCCTTTATATAGCTTGTCTGCTATTTCTACGGCATCATGCCCCGACAAACGCACGATGCCAATGGCACCTTCGCCCATCGGCGTGGATATACTCGTTATCGTATCTAATTGTTCCATGGCACACGTACCTCCTTTATCATTAATCTCCATTTTAAAATGTTTAATATTGAATTGCGACTTTCCCGCTTTGCCACATGTATTGTTAGACTTCCCAAGCATGCTATTACATACGATTTCAACGCCATAATAATGCAAGAAGTTAGACTTCGGTGTGTCTGACATCACACAAACCGAAGTCTAATAAACTTACTTTATTCGCTTGTTAAAGACCTTAGCTATTTTTAAAACATGTTCTAAACTTTTCTGGATTTCCAATGTAGACATCTCTTTAGCTGGATGTCTTGCGATAATAATAATATCACGTGGCAAGACATCTTCTTTATGAATTTTAAAACATTCTCTTACTCCGCGCTTAATGCGGTTACGTGTTACGGCATTACCAATTTTTTTTGATACACTAATTCCTAATCTAAAATGCTCGGCTTGTTTGTGATGATACGTATAAACGACAAACTGGCGATTTGCAACTGACCTCCCCTTTCGGTAAATCAATTGGAAATCTGCATTCTTTTTAATACGATATGCTTTTTCCATTAACATCACTCGTCTTTCTCATTTCAAACGTCTTCATAATAACTCTTATTTTGAAAAAAAGAGAGGCTGGGACATCACATGTCCAAGCCCCTATAAAAAATGTTGAGTTTAAATTTAGTAGTAGTACAATATTCATTTTGAATCACTCGCACGCTTACTCCGAAACGTCTTTCGATTATTCAAACTCGACACACCATTGAATCGCTATTTGTCTATGCTTATGCTGATAAGACTTTGCGACCTTTACGACGACGACGCGCTAATACTTTACGGCCGTTTTTAGTGCTCATACGCTTTCTGAAACCGTGCACTTTACTATGTTTACGTTTATTAGGTTGATAAGTACGTTTTACCATTAAAAACACCTCCATCTTGCTTCATTCAATTATCTTCATTCATTTTAACTATCTTGACCTCTAACGCGATGCCACGTTAAATAGATATTTTTCTCTTAAATGAAATGTCTACATTTCAAGCAACTACTACATAATATCAAATTCATATAGGTAAATCAAGCGTCTTTTTAATTAATACGTATTAATATCTTTTTGAAAGTTATCCACTTATGCACATCCGCGCTTAAATAATCTGTGGATAATTATTTTCTATGCACAAGTTACACAAAAGTACACACACATATTCACAGCTGTTTGACAGAGTATGCTGTTAAAAAGTATAATTATGTGGATAAGTGGTTTAACCCCTTATATTACATAGGTTTCTTTAATGCGGTTATGCGCTAAATACTTGTGAATAATCCCATTAAACAAACGAGTTACCCACAGTGTGTGATTAATTTGTGGATAATTATTAACAAGGTGTGATTAGTTTTATCCACTAAGGGGAAATCTGTATATAACTCAAAATTTTACTTAGGAAGATGGAGTGCAA
>NZ_CP086655.1 GCF_020883535.1 Staphylococcus ratti
TATACATAGTTTAAGAAAAACTAGGTTGTTTTTATGTGTTATAACATGAATAAGTATACTGAGAAAAAAAAGAGAAATCAAGTGTTTCAGAATTTTATCAAACGTCATATTGGGGAAAATCAAATGGAATTAGTAAGGGAATGTAATACGTTTTTATCATTTGTTACAGACAAAACGCTTGAAAAGAAAAAGTTATATAAAGCGAATCCTTGCAAAAATCGTTTTTGCCCAGTTTGTTCATGGCGTAAAGCGCGCAAAGATGCGCTAGGTTTATCTTTAATGATGCAGTATGTTAAGCAACATAAGCAAAAAGAATTCATTTTTTTGACTTTAACTACACCGAATGTAAAAGTTAATTACCTTGAAGATGAAATAAAAAACTATAATAAATCTTTCAAAAAAATGTTTGAACGAAAAAAGGTAAGAATGATTTCTAAGGGTTATGTTCGTAAATTAGAGATTACTTATAACAAAAAAGATGATACATATAATCCTCATTTTCACGTATTGATTGCGGTTAATAAATCTTATTTCAAAGATACTAAAGTTTATATTAAGCAAAAAGAATGGTTAGATTTATGGCGAGATGTTACAAATATGCCAGAAATTACGCAAGTCTATATTCAGAAGATAAGACAAAATGATAATAAAGAACTTTATGAAATGGCAAAGTACTCTGGAAAAGATAGTGATTATTTAGTAAATCAGAAAGTCTTTGATGCATTTTATAAATCTCTTAAAGGGAAACAAGTTTTGGTTTATTCGGGACTTTTTAAGGAAGCGAGAAAGAAATTAAAAAATGGTGAGTTGGATTACTTAAGAGAAATCGATCTAACAGAATACATTTATCAAATTTTCTATATTTGGAATAAAAAAGAGTATTTAGCAAGTGAGTTACATGATTTGAGTGAACAAGAAAAAAGAGAAATTAATAAGCGAATGATAAGTGAAATAGAGGAAGAATAAATAAAATTTTTAAGTTCCTTGTTATGTCTGGGTTCTAGTAGATATATTATTAATACGCATGACATGAAGCGTAGGTCTGAGGGTGCCAACAGAGTTGGCAAGGCGGAGCCGACCCAGCAGAGCGGTCAGACAAGCGAAATAGAATGCGTGGGCGAAGCCCTAAAAATAATAAAAATTCCTCTTATTCAGCACATATTTGAGTTCTGAGCGACGAAAAAATAAAGGTATTAAAAAATATGTGTTTTTGATGTTTGCTTTAAATACCCCTTTAAAATGCAAAATAAGGCTATTGAATTTTTGTTTTAATACAACAACACTTTAGTGGTGTGTAAGTGCGCCCTTAGAAATCACAGATAAAAATAAAAAGAACTTAATTAAACAGAGTTTAACTAAGATAGTCACGAAAAAAACTTTATTGTAAATGTCGAGTTTCTTCAATGTCCGAAATCAAGATATGAATTATGGTATGAATGAGATTAAGGGATAATTCTACTTTTTCATGGCATAATTGAAGATTTATTTAGGATAAGTTACATACATAATTCAACCGTACTTTTATGCCGAGAAAATTTATTGATGTTGAGAGGAACCCTTAACTAAACTTGTAGACGAATGTCGGTATAGCGTGAGCTATTAAACCGACCATTCGACAAGTTTAGGGTTTGTTAAGGGTTCAGAGGCTCAACGTCAATAAAGCAATTGGAATAAATCGATATAGTTATAGTTTATTTAAAGTTAATAATTTTTGTTTTAAAGTTTCTCTTTTTTTGTCAAGGGTAATGTTAGAGTATAAAATGTAACTTTTAGCATCCGGTTTAATATAATTATATTTTCTAGAAAGGAGAATGTATTATGGCGGAAAAAGATAAGAATAATAATGCTATGAGTAAAAGTGAAGCTGGTAAAAAAGGTGGAGAAAAAACCTCTCAAAACCATGACAAAGACTTCTATGAAAAAATAGGTGAAAAAGGCGGAGAGAAAACTTCTCAAAATCACGATAAAGAATTTTACGAAGAAATCGGTAAAAAAGGCGGAAAAAATAATTCTAAAAAATAGATTATTTTAATTTTTACTGATAAAAGCTAGTTTCTTTTAAAAGAAACTAGCTTTTTTTATTTGTTGTTTTTTATAATTTATAATGAACATGCTGCGGCAAATGCTGTTCCACATACTGCCTGACACGTTCCACCTGCTATTGGATTTACAATTAGCCATATACCGCAGTAGTGTGCGCATGCTAGTAGACCGCCCATGCTACAAGCAAAAGCTTTGCCATTCCATGTAAAACCGTAAGTAGTAGAGTCTTTTTTCTCTATGTAATTTTTATTTACAAGTATTTTATCTTTTGCGTTTTTTTCCATTTTTTGTTTTCCTGCTACAAACTTGGTTATTTTTTTGTTGTAGCTATCGTATATTGTTTCTGAAACTACAATTTCTTTTGTTTTTTCATTTTTATATGCTGTGTTAACTATGAAACCATATACATCTTTTTCTTTAGCTTTTTTAGATATGTATTTTAGTTTTGAATTTTTATCGTCTAATTTGATTTCTTTGAATCCAACTTTTTTCATTTGATTTTCAAAGTTTTTGATAGTTTTATCTTTGTCTTTTAAATTTTGTACAAATTTTATTTCTTCTTTGGACATTTGTTCTACAGTAGTATCTTTATTTTGTAGTTTCTTTTTTGATTTTCTAATAAACTATTTTTTTGTTCTACAGCTACTGTTAGTGAGTTAGAGAATCCTAGAGTAAAGATTAATAAAGCTAGTGAAATTATTGTTAGATTTTTTAACTTTTTCATTTGTTACCCCCCGTTGTTTTAGTATATTTTTATTATATAGGCAATTTATTTTTTAAACAATATCTATTGTTATTTTGTTTTATGGAGTGATTTATATGAATGATAAACTGAATAGAAATGTAGATAAATATATGAGGAGCTTACCTTGGTTAGGTATTATTATTAGTGTTGCTTTGCTTATTCTTTATTTTGTGATTGTTAGGGTGAAGGAAGATTTATTTATAGTTTTTTTATACTGTTTGGTTCCTATTTTTGTTAATACATCTATGTATATTTTATATTTAATAGTTACACGTAAGAGTAAATGATTTAGAGATTAAAAGTAATGAGTTGAGGTTCAGATTTAGTTTTTAAAACGAGTTAAAAACTCGTTTTTTCTTATCTTGATAATAAGGGTAACTATTTCGATTTGATATAGTTACCCTTAATCCTTTGCTGTGTCTGGTTTCAAACGCAAAAAAGTTGCTTTTTTCAGCATACTATTGTATCGTTTTAGGTGTCTAAGCTAAACGAAAAATAGAAAGGAGAAAAAGCAACTTTTTTA
>NZ_CP086656.1 GCF_020883535.1 Staphylococcus ratti
ATGAAACAGTGTAAAGAGAAAATAAAAAAAAATCAAGAGTTAAAACCTTTTAAAGATAAGCAAAAACGAAATGAAAAGTTTCAAAAAGTTATAAAACAATTTGTATCGGATTCGTATTATTGGCGGATTGAAGAGTGTGGGACTTTTTTAATGTTTGTGGGTGATATGACATTGGAGAAGATGAAAATGCATAAGGCGAATTTTTGTAAGCATCGATTTTGCCCAATGTGTGCATGGAGAAAAGCACGTAAAGATGCATTGGGTCTATCGTTGATGATGCAAGATATAAAGAATCATTATGATAAACGTTATATCTTTTTGACGTTAACGACGCCTAATGTGAAATCTGAACAATTGGTTGATGAAATTAAAAATTATAACAAGTCATTTGATAGGTTATTTAAACGTAATGTTGTAAAACAAGTAGTTAAAGGTTATGTGCGTAAACTAGAAGTAACGTACAATGCTTATAGAGATGACTATCATCCTCATTTTCATGTGTTGATTGCAGTTAATAAATCATATTTTACAGACAAAGATTATTATTTGAGTCAAAAAGAGTGGTTAAGATTATGGCGAGATGTAACAGGACAGTCAGAAATCACACAAGTTGATGTACGCCGTGTGAAAGAACAAGATAATAAGCAATTATATGAGATGGCAAAGTATACAGGTAAAGACAGTGACTATTTGGCAAATGACAATGTATTTAAGACGTATTATAATGCGCTTAAAGGGAAAAGGGTGTTTGCGTATGGTGGACTATTTAAAGACACACGTAAACGGCTTAAAAA
The DNA here is from genome assembly GCF_020883535.1 of Staphylococcus ratti. Taxonomy (NCBI): domain Bacteria; kingdom Bacillati; phylum Bacillota; class Bacilli; order Caryophanales; family Staphylococcaceae; genus Staphylococcus; species Staphylococcus ratti. Next base: position 795 of record NZ_CP086656.1, read on the forward strand.
CGGGGATTTAGATTATTTAAAAGAAATTGATCCGACAAAATATATTTACCAAATCTTTTATGGATGGGACCGTGGAGATTACATTGCCAATGAAATAAGGCTGATGGATGAGCGTATGCAGGCAGAAGTAAACGGAAAAATGATAAATGAATTGGGAGAAGAACGTTAGCAAAACGCTAGCGTTTTTTTATTTATAACAAAACATAAAGAAATACGCATGGCATGGAGCGTAGGTCTGAGGGTGCCAATGGAATTGGCAAGGCGGAGCCGACCCAGCAGAGTGGTCAGACGAGCGAAATAGAATGCGTGGGCGAAGCCCTAAAGATAAAAAATAATAAAAACAAAAAAGAATTTGAACTTAGGTTTTGAATTTAGCGTTTAAAGCCGTTTAGAGCTATTTAAATTGAAATGAGTATAAAAGTATCTAAATGTCGTTAATCGATGCATAAACATTGTTTAAACGACAAATAAGGGCATTTAATCTTTTATGCCGAGAAAACATTTTGAAAGAGAAAAGAGCTGTATGTTATTTCAACTAGTTGAAAATGTTGGTGGGTTTGAATTGGGATTAGTTCCAAGAAAACACCAACAGGAAAACATACAGCTCAAAGTTTCTATTCAAAATGGAAATTGGAATAAAACTATTGTTAATGCGTGATTTTTAATATTATTAATGATATGAGTTTAAAAACAAGAAAAAATATTAGTGTTTTTATTATGAGTTCCGTAAAAGTTAATAAAAATGCACCTATAGTTTGGTGTTTAAATAAATTTATATTAGAAGTTGCTATAATCGTTGCTGCACCTAATATAAACCAATTGTTAGTTATTATTTTGACCATATTTTCACCCCTTAGATATGACCGTTAGTTGAACAGTAATCATCAAAAGCCGGCCATTTTCCTTTATGGGCTTTGCATGTTTTTGTTATTCCATAGTTCATTATTTCATCAAGTAGTTTTCCTGCTACTGCACCTCCGATAAATGATAAAACGTATAGCAGTGCTGGTGCTATTCTAGGTGTTGGTTGATTATTTTTATAGTCGGGTTTAAAGCCGACTTTTTTGTTAAATTCTTTTATTTGCTTATCGTTCATATTTTCAAAGAATGTTTTTAAATTTGTAGCTTGGTTTTTAGTTAATCCATTTTGTTTGGCATATTTTTCATCGAAGACGTATTTTTTGTTTTGTGGGTCGTATTTTAATGATTTTTGAATGATTTTGATTTGTTTGTCTGTAATTCCTTTTGTTTCTTTAGCTTCAGTTGTGTGAGGTGAAGCTATTGCTGTGATACTTAATATAAGAGCTAATAAGGGGAATAGTATTTTTTTATGTATTAATTTTTCCATATAGACACTCCTTAAATTATGTATTTTTTTATTTACTGTTTTTCTAGAGGGTAAACATTTTGTTGTTGTTTTTTTTAACGAGTGAAACGAGTTTTTTCTTTTCTTGATACTATCGGTAACATCTCACGGATACTAGAAATTGGGTTTAAACGTTGCTGTGACAGCATTAAAAGCAAAAAAACTTGTCGAATCCACCCTAAAAATGATAGATTTTAAGTGACTAATTCAAAAAATATCAAATAGAGGTGAAAAGACAAGTTTTTTCGTTATTAGTATACCTAATTTATAGCGTATAAACTTTGTTGTTAAGTTC